>NZ_JAATOS010000156.1:0-8358 GCF_011806505.1 Salipiger sp. HF18
CGGGCGCGATGAGATCCGCGTCGATGGCCATGCCGGGCAGCTTGGCCATGCCCATGGGGGTGGCGTTGACGATGCCGCAGGGCCGGTCGGAGGCGAAGAGCGCCGCCAGATCGGTGGTCGCGCCGGCCTTGCAGCCGGGGCGGTTGCCGGCGACGAGCGCGGCCAGCGCCTCGGCCCGGGCGGCGTCGGTGTCGAAGATCGTGAGCCTTTTTACCCCGCAATCGGCCAGCGCATGGGCCACCGCAACACCGGCACCACCGGCGCCGAGCAGCACCGCGTGGCGGGTATCCGCCCCCTCGAGCCCGCGGCGGAAGCTTTCGGCAAACCCCCAGAGATCGGTGTTGTGGCCGATGCGCTGCCCGTCGCGGAACACCACGGTGTTCACGGCGCCCACCGCGCGGGCGTTGTCGCTCAGCTCGTCGAGCAGGCCGATGACCTCGATCTTGAACGGGTAGGTGATGTTGAGCCCGTCGAAGCCCGCGGCTTCGGCCGCGTCCACCATGGCGGGCAGCGTCATCTCGGCGCGCTCCGGCGCGTCCATGTCGAGCTTCTTGTAGACCGTGAAGAGCCCCTGTGCGCGGGCCTCGGCCATCTGCATCAGGGGGGTGCGGGAAAGCTGGATGCCCCGGCCGATGAGACCGGCGAGCAGGCTGTCTTCCCGTGCGGATGCGATTTCCAAACCGGCCTCCTCCCCTTGGCGCTGTCTGATGGGATGCGACAATGAACCGTGCAGTTAATTTCGTCAAGACAATTGAACCAGCGGGTTAAAAATGTAGGATGGAGGTCAGAGGAGACCGGGGAACAGCCATGGAAAAAGCAAGCAAACCGCGGAGTTGGAAGCAGAACCCCGAGGCCGTGCGGTCGGACATCCTGCGCGTGGCGCGGGCCGAATTTGCGCGGCGAGGGCTGTCGGGGACGCGAATCGAGGACATCGCGGCGGGGACGAAGACCTCGAAGCGGATGATCTTCTACTACTTCGGCGACAAGCAATCGCTCTACGAGGCGGTGCTCGAGGACTGCTACTCCGAGGTCCGCGCGGGCGAGGCCGAGCTCGATCTCGAGGGGCTGCCGCCGGAACAGGCGCTGCGCCGGCTGATCGAGTTCACCTTCGACCACCACCGCAGCAACCCCGAGTTCATCCGCCTCGTGATGATCGAGAACGTGCACGAGGCGCGGCACATGGAGAAGATGAAGCGCCTGCACGACCAGAACATGCGCGCGATCGGCGTGGTCGAGCGCATCTGCCAGGCCGGGCGCGAGTCCGGCGTGTTCCGCGACGACGTCTCGGCGCTGGCGCTGCACTGGCAGATCTCGGCGCTCAGCGTGTTCAACGTGGCGAACCGGGCCACCTTCTCGACGAACTTCGGCACCACGCTCTTCGAGGAAGACGGGCAGGACCTGCTCCGCCGGACCGCGGTGCGCAGCATCCTGTGCTCGGTGCTGGCGCGGCCCGAGAGCTTCGATCCGACCTGAGCCCACTGGCCCGGGCCTCAGAGCCCGAGCTGTTCCACCGCCGAGGCCACCGCGAGCCGGAAGATCTGGGCTGCGGGTGGCGCGGCCTCGTCGGGGCGGGCCATGAGTCCCACCGGCCCGTTCGAGATCGCGGTGTCGAAGGGCAGGCGGGCAAGCTGGCCGTCGGCGATTTCCTTCCCGACCACCCCCGCCGCGATGATCCACACCGCGTCCGAATTCGGCACGTAGCGCCGCCCGAAGGCGCCCGACACGGTCTCGAGCCGCCGAGGCAGCGCACCGACCCCGTGCGCGATCAGAACCCTTTCCGCCAGCGCCCGGATCGCCGCACCCTCGGGCGGGAAAATCACCGGCCAGTCGGCGATGCGTCGGATGTCGGGCTGCGCCAGCAGCGGGTGACCGGGGCGCACGACGAAATCGAGATGCTCGTTGTAGAGCTGCGTGAATGAGATGTTCTGCATCGTGTCCGGCGCCCCCAGCCGGCCGATCACCAGGTCGATATGCCCGCGCCGCAGCAGGTCAATGAGATAGCCGTGCGGGCCGTCGATGATCCGCAGCGTCACGTCGGGCGCGCGCTCGAGGAACTCCTCGGTGACCAGCGGCATCAGCCGCGCCGCAACCGAGGGCAGCGAGCCCACGGTGAACGAGGTGCTGCCCTGTCGGCCGAGTTCCTCGACGCCGGCGATGCCCTGGCGCAGCGCGGCAAGGCTCATCTCGGCGAAATGCAGGAAAACCTCGCCCTGCGGCGTCAGCGCGATGCCGGCGCGGTTGCGGGTCAGCAGCGGGTGGCCGAGGATCTCTTCCAGCTCGCGCAACGTCTTCGAGATCGCGGGCTGGGTGACGAAGAGCTGCTCGGAGGCGCGCTTGAGGCTCTTCTGCCGCACGATCTCGACGAAGCTCTGGATGTGCCGGAACTTGATGCGGGTATCGAGCACGGGATGATTTCCATTCAGGTTAAGTATTCCGGCATATATCTCATTTTACTTGGGGCAATCAATATGTGTAACCTGTGACCGAGGCGGCCCATGCGGGCCGGGAGACGACGGAGGCACCACGGCGCCTCCACGGCAAGGGGGGCAGTCATGCAGGTTCTTGAGGCAAACGGCATCGCGTTGCACTGGCGTGAGGACGGCGATCCCGCCGGGCGGCCGGTGGTCTTCGCCAACTCGCTCGGCACCGATCTGCGGCTCTGGGACGCGCTGCTGCCGCTGCTGCCCGAGGGGCTGAGCTTCATCCGCTTCGATCTGCGCGGCCACGGGCTCAGCGGCTGCCCCGAGGCGCCCTATGACATGGAAACACTGGTCTCGGACGCCGAGGCGCTGATCGATGCGTTGGCGCTCGAGGCGCCGGTCTTCGTCGGGCTCTCCATCGGCGGCATGATCGGGCAGGGGCTGGCGGCGCGCCGTCCCGACCTGCTGCGCGGGCTGGTGCTGTCGAACACCGCCGCCAAGATGGGCGAGGCCGGGATGTGGCAGACCCGGATGCAGGCGATCCGCGACGGAGGCCTCGCAAGCATCGCCGACGCGGTGATGGAGCGCTGGTTCGCGCCCGCCTTCCGTGCATCCGACGAACTTCCGGCCTGGCGCAACATGATGATCCGCACCCCGCAAGAGGGCTATCTCGGTTGCTGCGCCGCCATCGCGGACACCGACCTCGCGGTCTCGACCGCCGGGCTCGGCCTGCCGGTCCTGGGCATCGCGGGGGCCGATGACGGCGCCAGCCCGCCGGAGTTGGTCAAGGGCACCATCGACCTGATCGCGGGCGCGCGCCTCGAGGTGATCGAGGCGGCGGGACATCTGCCTTGTGTAGAAAAGCCGGATGCTTACGCGACCATCCTCACGCAATTTCTGAAGGAGATCGGCCATGCCTGATCGTTTCGAAACCGGCATGGCGGTGCGCCGCAGCGTCCTGGGCGATGCCCATGTGGACCGCGCCGAAGCCGCCAAGACCGAATACGACCTGCCGTTCCAGACCCTCATCACCGAGAGCGCCTGGGGCAATGTCTGGGCCTCGGATGCGATCCCGCGCCGCGAGCGCTCGATGCTGACGCTGGCGCTGCTCGCCGCGACCGGCAACTTCGAGGAAATTTCGATGCACGTGCGCGCGGCCACCCGGACCGGTGCCTCGCGCTCGGACATCATGGAGGCCTTCCAGCACGTGGCGATCTACGCCGGGGTGCCCAAGGCCAATCACGCCATCAAGCTCGCCAAGCAGGTCTGGTCCGAGCTGGACAAGGGAGAGGACGCATGAGCCAAGCAGAATTCTACCAGAGGGACCGCGAACGCCACCCGCCAGCGCTGACGCCGGACTACAAGACAAGCGTCGCAAGAAGCCCGCGCAATGCACTGATTTCGCTTCAGCAATCGTTATCCGAGATCACCGGTCCGGTGTTCGGGCACAATGACATCGACCCGATCGACAACGACCTGATCCACAACTACGCCAAGGCCGGCGAAAGCGCCATCGGCGAGCGGATCATCGTGCACGGCCGGGTGCTGGACGAGAACGGCCGCCCGGTCGCGGGCACCCTCGTTGAGGCGTGGCAGGCCAACGCGGGCGGGCGCTACCGCCACAAGAAGGACACCTATCTCGCGCCCATCGACCCGAATTTCGGGGGCTGCGGCCGCACCATCACCGACGAGAACGGCTACTACTTCTTCCGCACCGTGAAGCCCGGCGCCTATCCCTGGCGCAACTGGGTGAACAACTGGCGCCCGGCGCACATCCACATGTCGATCTTTGGCACCAGTTTCTCGCAGCGGCTGATCACCCAGTGCTACTTCGAGGGCGACCCGCTGATCGCCAAGTGCCCCATCGTCAAGACGATCCCGACGCAGGACGGCATCGACAGCCTTGTCGCCGCGCTGGACCTGAACGCGACCATCCCGCTCGATTCCATCGCCTACAAGTTCGACATCGTGCTGCGCGGACGGCGCTCGACCCTGTTCGAGAACCGTCTCGAAGGCAACTGAGGCAAGGTCGGGGAAAGGATCGATTCCATGGCACAAAAGCTTGATTACCTGAAGGAAACGCCTTCTCAGACCGCCGGACCCTACGTCCATATCGGCCTTGCGCCGGGGGCTGCGGGCTTTGACATCTACCGCAGCGAACTGGGCTGGGACATCGCCGGTCCCAACGCCGCCGGAGAGCGCATCCGCGTCGAGGGCGTGGTCATCGACGGCACCGGCAACCCCGTGAAGGACGTGCTGATCGAGGCGTGGCAGGCCAATGCCTCCGGCGTCTACGCGCACCCCGAGTCCGAGGGCGCCGGGGGGGCGGGTTCCGGGGGCGGGGGCGGGGTCACCCCCGTTTTCGAGCCGGGCGAGGGGGGCTCCGCCCCCGTAAGGCGGGGCCCGGGGAAGGCCCGCCGCAAGCTCGGCACCGGCCCGCTGCACGAACCCGCCAATGCGGGTGGCGACTGGCTCGGGCGCGCCGACGAGGCGCATGAGGACATGGCGCCTCACATCAACCTCTGGATCGTCGCGCGCGGCATCAATATCGGGCTCAACACCCGGGTCTATTTCGACGACGAGGCCGAGGCCAACGCCAAGGACCCGGTGCTGAACCTCATCGAGTGGCAGAACCGCCGCCCGACGCTCATCGCCAAGCGCAGCGAGCGGGACGGCAAGGTGGTCTACCGCTTCGACATCCGCCTTCAGGGCGAGAACGAGACCGTGTTCTTCGATATCTGACGACCTCGCCCCATCCCGGTGCCGGGGTGGGGCCTTTCGGGAGGAGCTACCATGTCGAAACCCTGCATCATCTGCGTCGCGATCACCGGCTCTCTGCCGACCAAGGACAACAACCCGGCGGTCCCGATCACCATTTCGGAGCAGATCGAAAGCACGCAAGAGGCGTTCGAGGCCGGGGCCACCATCGCGCATTGTCACGTGCGTGACGACGAGGGCAAGCCGACCTCGGATCCCGAGCGCTTCGGGCGTCTGCTCGAGGGGCTGCGCCGGCATTGTCCCGGCATGATCGTGCAGCTCTCGACCGGCGGGCGCTCGGGGGCTGGGCAGGCGCGCGGCGGCATGTTGCCGCTGAAGCCCGACATGGCCTCGCTCTCGGTGGGCTCGAACAACTTCCCGACGCGGGTCTACGAGAACCCGCCCGACCTGGTCGACTGGCTGGCCTCGGAGATGGTCGAATACGGCGTGAAGCCCGAGATCGAGGCCTTCGACCTGAGCCATATCCTCAGGGCGCACGCGATGTGGCAGGCGGGCCAGATCGCGGCGCGACCCTACGTGCAGTTCGTCATGGGCGTGAAGAACGCCATGCCCGCCGACCGCGCGGTCTTCGACTACTACATCCACACGGTGAAGCGGCTCTTCGGCGAGGATGCGGCGTGGTGCGCGGCGGGGATCGGGCCCAACCAGATCGTCCTCAACGACTGGGCGATCTCGGCCGGCGGTCATGCCCGCACCGGGCTCGAGGACAATGTCCGGATCGACCGCGACACGCTGGCGCCGTCGAACGCCGCACTCGTGCGCCGCGCCGCCGAACTCTGTGACCGCTACGAGCGTCCCGTCGCCGACTGGCGGACTGCACGCAGCATCCTCGGGCTGCCGCAGGCGGCCTGAGCCTGAGCCTTAGCCCGCCGCGCGCTCGCCCGACACCCGCGCGCGGTAGGCGCTTGGCGTCTCGCCCATGCGGGCGCGGAAACGGCGCGAGAAATAGGGCGGGTCGGCGTAGCCAAGACGGTAGCCGACCTCGGCCACCGGCAGCCGGGTGAAGGCGATGAGGCGGCAGGCCTCGGTCATCACCGCGGTCTCGAGATAGGCGGTGAGGCTCATCCCCGCGGCGCTGCGCACGATGCGGGTGAGGGGCCCGGTGGGGACATGCAGCGCCGAGGCGTAGTCGCGCGCGCTCCAGCCTTGTGCCAGACGCTCGGCGATCAGCGCGTCGAGCCGCTGCATCTGGCCACCGGCGTCGCGCGCCGCGCTGCGGCCGGCGCTGCCCTCATCGGCGAGGGTGGCCAGCGCGGCGTGGGTCAGGGCCACCAGCCGCTGCGCGCGAAACGTACCATGTGCCGCGTAGCAGCGGGCGATCTCCTGCAGCAACGCGCCCGCCGCGTCGCTGACCCGGCCGCGCTGTGGCGCGCCGAGCCAGTCCGCCAGCGCCGGCGTCTTGGGGCCGAGCCTCGAGACCACGGGAGAGGGCATCGACAGCACCATCCCCTCGGTCCCGCGGGTGAATTCGAACCCGTGCACGATCTGCGGCGGAACGTAGAGATAGCCCCCGGATTCAAGGCGCTCCGAGCCGCCATCCAGCGTCACCTTCGCGGCGCCCGAGACGATCTGGAAGATCTGCGCCATCTGCCCGTGGCGGTGCGGGGTGATCACCCAGTCATGCAGTCCGGCGCGGTCGAAAACCGCCTCGCAATGGATCACGTCCGGAAAGGCCGTGGTTTCCCCGAAGAGGTTGAAGATGGGAATATGCGCCGTTTCGTGCATGCCCGAATTGTACCATCCAATGTCGCCCTCGTCCATTCGTTCCGCGCCCGCGCAGAGCTAGTCTGCAATGCGTAAACGGGAGGATTCGCGCATGACCACACTCACCACTCAGGTCGCCATCATCGGCGGCGGGCCGTCGGGGCTCTTGCTGTCGCAGCTGCTCAACCGGGCAGGGATCGAGACGGTGATCCTCGAACGCTCCACCCGCGCGCATGTGCTGTCGCGGATCCGCGCGGGCATCCTCGAGTGGGGGACGGTCGAGCTTCTGCAGGTGGCGGGTGTCGATGCGCGCATGCAGCGCGAGGGCATCCCGCACGACGGCTGCTACATGACCGACGACGAGCGCGTGGTGCACATCGACTTTCTCGAGCTCACCGGCAAGCGGGTCATGGTCTACGGCCAGACCGAAGTGACCGCAGATCTCTACGCAGCGCAGGATGCGATGGGCACCACCGTGCTGCACGAGGTGTCCGACGTCGAGATCCTCGATCTCGACCAGCCGCGCTCGGCGGTGGAGTTCACCCACGAGGGCACCCGCAAGCGGCTGGAATGCCTCTATGTCGCGGGATGCGACGGCTTCCACGGGGTGTCGCGCAAGACCATCCCCGAGCACAAGCGGCAGGAGTTCGAGCGCGTCTATCCGTTTGGCTGGCTGGGTATCCTTTCGGAAACGCCGCCGGTGAACGACGAGCTGATCTATTCCAATTCGCGCCACGGCTTCGCGCTGGCCTCGATGCGCAACTCGAACCTCGTGCGCTACTACGTGCAGGTGCCGCTGACCGACAAGGTCGAGGACTGGTCGGACCAGCGTTTCTGGGACGAGTTCAGCCGCCGGATCCCCTCGGAGGCGGCGGGGCGGCTGATCACCGGGCCGTCGATCGAGAAATCCATCGCGCCGCTGCGCAGCTTCGTCTCCGAGCCGCTGCGCTGGGGCAACCTGTTCCTCGTGGGCGACGCGGCCCACATCGTGCCGCCGACCGGGGCCAAGGGGCTGAACCTCGCGGCGTCGGACGTCTACTACCTGCACGACGCGCTGATCGAGGCACTTTCGGGGCGCGGAACGGCGGGGATCGACGCTTATTCCGAAAAGGCGCTGTCGCGGATCTGGAAGGCGATGCGGTTCAGCTGGCAGATGACGCTGATGCTGCACCGCTTCGACGACGAGGACGCCTTTGCCGCGCAGATGCGGCGGGCGACGCTGGACCACCTCGCGCATTCCGAGACCGCGCGCCGGGATCTGGCCGAGAACTACATCGGCCTGCCGTTCTGACCGACCCCGGCAAGGCGAATGAGGCCGCAGCGATCTGCGGCCTCGACCCTTTTCAGGCGTTCAGGCCGTTCCGATCCGGGTGATCTTGCCCACGAGCTCGATGCCCACGGCCAGCGAACGCGCCGTCGCCATCAGCATCTGCGGCAGCACCATCCATTCAAGGCT
>NZ_JAATOS010000157.1:0-8321 GCF_011806505.1 Salipiger sp. HF18
GCGCTCCATGCTCACAGCGCGGGCGGCGAGCTCGGCCACGTCGCTGTCGTTGCGGATCTGGGTCCAGCCGATCGACAGGTGCTGGCGGTCCTGCCCGGCCCATTGCAGCACGGCGATGGCGACGCGGTCCTGTACGAGGATGCTGGCGATCTCGGGATCGGCGAGCGCCAGCGCCAGCCCCTCGGACTGGATCTTGTATTCGCCGGTATCGACCGAGTTCGAAACATCCATCGCCAGCAGCAGCGCAGTCTCGCAGGCCGGCGCGGGCGCGGCGAGGCAGAGGGTGAAACAGGAAGCGATGGCGCGCAGCATGGGGCGATGCTGGCAGCGCGCGGGGTTCCGGTCAATCGCGACGCCGGTCAATCGCTATGATGGTCGGGCGGTGTGATGAGGGGGGAGGCGGTGGCCGTCGATGCGATGGGCTGGCGGGCACGTTAACTTGGGCGAGCGGGCGCGGTCAGCGCAGAGAGTGAACGCGGCGCGCAGGTGCGTGCATCGACAGGTCGCTGACGGTTTGTCTGCGCCGTTCGGATATCTCGGAAGGGGGGAAGTGCAGGCTTCTGTTGCCAGGTGCCTGCGAACCCCGCCTTACGCTGCTAGGCGCAAGGGCTTAAATTTCGGTCTATCGCACCGCATTAAGCGGCGAGAGCAACCGGAGCATGATTGTCGTTGGCAATTATGCAATTTGCACCGATAACGGTGGTGGCTCACCGGGACAAAGCTACATCTTTACACGTTCGTCGATCCTGTTTCGGCCCCAGGATCCCCCCAACGAAGGGTGATTTGGTGGAGCCGCCGGGTACCGCCCCCGGGTCCGATCCGCTTATTACATGCGCGTTTATGCCCATAGTTCCCGAGGGAACGCTTTGAATATAGGCAGGTTGCGGGCGGTTTCAAAGGGGGAAAATCAAGGCTTTTTGCGCGACCTGCCGGAAGGGGGCACGGAACTGCCGCGTCGGGACGCCTCCGGCGGGAGTTTCCCGGGCAAGATGAAGGGACAGGCCGCGCCCTTGCGGCAAGGGTTGTGCAGGCTTCTGCGTCGGGGGGCTTTCCCCCGTCTGTCATCCATGCAATAGGGACGTGCCAACCGATCCCCTCCCAAGGAGCCGCCCCCATGGAGATTCGCGAGGCCCTCACCTTCGACGATGTTCTTCTCGTTCCCGCCGCGTCCTCGGTGCTTCCCAGCACCGCAGATACCCGCACGTGGGTGACCAAATCCATCGCTCTCAACATCCCGCTGCTGAGCTCGGCCATGGACACGGTGACCGAATCGCGCATGGCCATCACCATGGCGCAGGCCGGCGGCATCGGGGTGATCCACAAGAACCTCAGCGTCGAGGAGCAGGCCCGGCAGGTCCGCCGTGTGAAGCGCTTCGAAAGCGGTATCGTCTACAACCCGGTGACGCTGACCCCGGACCAGACGCTGGCGGATGCCAAGGCGCTGACCGAGCGTTATGGCTTCACCGGCTTCCCGGTGGTCGACGAGAACCACCACGTGGTGGGCATCGTCACCAACCGCGACATGCGCTTCGCCCAGAAGGACGAGACGCCGGTGCGGGTGATGATGACCTCGGAGAACCTCGCCATCCTGCGCGAGCCCGCCGACCGTGACGAGGCGATCAGCCTGATGAAGGCGCGCCGCATCGAGAAGCTGCTCGTCAAGGACACCGAGCAGGCGGTGCTCAACCCCACCGCCTGCAAGGACGATCTCGGGCGCCTGCGCGTGGCCGCGGCCACCGGTGTCGGCGAGGCCGGGGCCGATCGCAGCGCCGCACTGGTGGACGCGGGTGTGGACATCCTCGTGATCGACACCGCCCACGGCCATTCCCGCGGCGTGCTCGAGGCGGTGAGCCGGGCCAAGCGCATGTCGAACGAGGTGCAGGTGATCGCGGGCAACGTCGCGACCGGTGACGCCACCCGGGCGCTGGTCGACGCGGGCGCGGATGCGGTCAAGGTCGGCATCGGGCCAGGCTCGATCTGCACCACCCGCATGGTCGCGGGCGTCGGCGTGCCGCAGCTCACCGCGGTGATGGAATGCGCCAGGGCGGCCGGTGACGTGCCGGTGATCGCCGACGGCGGCATCAAGTTCTCGGGCGATTTCGCCAAGGCCATCGCTGCCGGCGCCTCCTGCGCCATGGTAGGCTCGATGATCGCCGGCACCGACGAGAGCCCGGGCGAGGTCATCCTTTACCAGGGCCGCACGTTCAAGGCCTACCGCGGGATGGGATCGCTTGGCGCCATGGCGCGCGGCTCGGCCGACCGCTACTTCCAGAAGGATGCGGCCTCGGACAAGCTGGTGCCCGAGGGCATCGAGGGGCAGGTGCCCTACAAGGGCTCGGCGGGCGCGGTGATCCACCAGCTCGTCGGAGGCCTGCGCGCGGCCATGGGCTATACCGGCAACGCCACCGTGGAAGAGATGCGCCGCAACTGCACCTTCGTGAAGATCACCAACGCGGGTCTTCAGGAAAGCCACGTGCACGACGTGCAGATCACCCGCGAGTCGCCGAACTACCGCATCGGATGACCCCCGCCGCGCGGATCCAGGCCGCCGCAGAGATCCTCGACCGGATCGCCTCGGGAACCCCGGCCGAGCAGGCGCTGCTCGGCTGGTCCCGTGCCTCGCGTTTCGCGGGCTCGAAGGATCGTGCCGCCGTGCGCGACCACGTCTTCGACGTGCTGCGCCGCTGGCGGTCCACCGCCGCGGCCGGCGGCGGCGAGAGGGGGCGCGCGCGGATGCTGGGGCTGCTCCGGCAGGACGGCATCGATCCCGACACCCTGTTCACCGGCGAGGGCCACGCGCCGTCGCCGCTGAGCGAAGACGAACGGGCCGCCGGGCGCGTGCCCGGGGGCGCCGAGGCGCTTGACATGCCCGACTGGCTCTGGCCCGGGTTCTCGGCGAGTCTCGGGGCCGAGGCCGTGCCCGCCGCCGAGGCGCTGCGGCACCGCGCGCCGGTGTTCCTGCGGGTGAACACCCTGCGCAACACTCTGGACGAGGCGCAGGCCGCGCTGGCGACCGAGGGCATCGAGACGCGGTCGCATCCGCTGGCGGACACGGCGCTCGAGGTGATCGCCGGGACGCGTGGCATCGCGCGCTCTGCCGCCTTCGCCGAGGGGCTGGTCGAATTGCAGGACGCCGCCAGCCAGGCGGTCGTGGCGCAGCTGCCCCTGGGGCCCGGGCAGCGGGTTCTCGACTATTGCGCCGGGGGGGGCGGCAAGGCGCTGGCCATGGCCGCGCGTCTTCGCGGGGCCGTCGAGGCGCATGACGCCGACCCGGGCCGCATGTCCGATCTTCCCGCCCGCGCCGCCCGCGCCGGGGCCGAGATCGTCCGGGCCGCGAAGCCGTCGGGGCGCTATGACCTCGTGCTCTGCGACGTGCCCTGTTCCGGCAGCGGCTCGTGGCGGCGCGCGCCCGAGGGCAAGTGGCGGCTGACGGAAGACGGGCTGACGCGGCTGCTCTCGGTCCAGGCCGGGATCCTCGACACCGTGGCGCCGCTCGTGGCGGACGGCGGCACGCTCGCCTATGCCACCTGCTCGATGCTCGCGGCTGAGAACGCGGCACAGATCGAGGGTTTCCTCGGCCGCCATGCCGGCTGGCAGGTGGTGACGCAGCGCCAGTTCCTGCCGCGCGACGGGGGCGACGGCTTCTTCATGGCCTGCCTGACGCGGACGACCTGACGCGGACGGTGTGACACGGCCCGCCTGATATGGGCGGGCCGAAACGTCGCGTCTGACGCCAGGATTTTTACCTTTCACCGGCATTTCGGGACTTGGTTTACTTTTGGTTAATGCCTCTCATGTCACATGAGGGAGAGGCATTGGGTCGAAAGGGGGGCAGGTGTCGGACATGGCTGCAGACGGGCGTCGCAGAATGCCCCTCGGCAACGGGACGTTGCGCAGCACGGCGGTGCTGCTGGCGTTGGGTGTCGGCTGCGCGGGGGCGGGGCTGCTCCTTGCCGCCGATCCGTTGCGCATCGCGCTGGTCGCTGCCGCCGTCGCCTTCGTCACCATGGCGGCGCTGCTGGGCGCGGGCGGGGTCTGGCGCAAGCGCCGCGTCGTACGCGACCTCGATACGCTCATCCGCTTTTCCGATGGCGAGCCGGTGCCGGTCATGGCGACCGACGCCGCGCTCAACCTGACCTTCGCCAACCCCGCGGCACGCGAACGTTTCGGCGCGCTCGACGGCGGCGGGCTGGTCGAGTGCCTCAATGGCAGCATCGACGGCGCGGCCGGGGTGCTGCACCGGCTGCTGGCGCGGGCCCGCGACTCCGGCGCCGCGCAGGAGGACGTGAGCTCTCCGGCCGGCCGGTACCGGCTGACGCTGCGGGTCTTCGGTGACGGCGACTGCCTCTGGCGCATCGACGCGGGCACGCTGCCGGATGCGGCGGGCGACGATCGCGATGAGCCGCCGGTGCTGACGCTGGGGCGCAGCGGCGCGGTGCTCTACATGAACCGCCGCGCCCGCGCCTTGCTTGGCCGCCGCATCAAGCGGCTCGAGGATGTGCTCGAGGACGGGCCGCTGCGGCCCGGCGCGGTGAACCGTTTCCTCACGCCCGAAGGCCCGCGCGAGTTCACCGTGCGCTGCGTCGACACCGGCGTCGGCCGGCGCGAGGTGGTGCTGACCCCGGTGCACGAGGACGAGGCGCAGACCGCCACGGCCGAGGGCTTCGACGACCTGCCGGTGCCGCTCATGCGGCTCAGCGCCGACGGCAGCGTGCTGCGCGCCAACGCGGTGGCCTGCAAGCTGCTCGACGTCGACCGCGCCGAGGGCCGCAACATGGTCGAGTTCATGGAGGGGCTCGGCCGCTCCATCCCCGGCTGGCTGACCGAGGCCGCGGCCGGGCGCGGGCTGCACCGCTCCGAATTCCTGCGCCTGACCCGGCAGGACCGCGAGGTCTTCGTGCAGGTGACGCTGAACCGGGTGCGCAGTTCCGGCCGGCCCGAGCTCATCGCGGTGCTGAACGATGCGACCGAGCTCAAGACGCTCGAGGCGCAGTTCGTGCAGAGCCAGAAGATGCAGGCGATCGGCCAGCTCGCCGGTGGCGTGGCGCATGATTTCAACAACCTGCTGACCGCGATCTCGGGGCATTGCGACCTGCTTCTGCTGCGCCACGACCAGGGCGATCCGGATTACGCCGACCTCGTGCAGATTAACCAGAACGCCAACCGCGCCGCCGCGCTGGTGGGCCAGCTGCTGGCGTTCTCGCGCAAGCAGACCCTGCGGCCCGAGGTGCTCGACCTGCGCGACACGCTGTCGGATCTCACTCACCTCCTGAACCGGCTGGTGGGCGAGAAGGTGCAGCTCTCGCTCTCGCACGACCCGGTGCTGCCGACCATCCGCGGCGACCGGCGGCAGCTCGAGCAGGTGATGATGAACCTCGTGGTGAACGCCCGCGACGCCATGCCCGACGGCGGCGAGATCGTCATCGAGACCGAACGGCGGGTGGGCATGGAGCCGATGATGCGCGACCGGGCCGTGGTCGAGCCCGGCGACTACGCCTCGGTCAAGGTCATCGACCAGGGAGTCGGTATCCCGCAGGACAAGCTGCAGAAGGTGTTCGAGCCGTTCTACACCACCAAGCGCACGGGCGAGGGCACCGGGCTCGGGCTCTCGACCGTCTACGGCATCGTCAAGCAGACCGGCGGCTTCATCTTCGTCGACAGCACCGCGGGGAAGGGCAGTTGCTTCACCTTGCTGTTCCCCGCGCTCGAGATCCAGCCCGGTACTGAGCCGCCGGTGCGGGTGGCGCAGAAACGGACCATGCCCAAGACCGGTACCGGCGTCGTGCTGCTGGTCGAGGACGAGGCGCCGGTGCGCGCCTTCGCCGCCCGTGCTCTGCGCCTGCGCGGCTACACGGTGCTCGAGGCCTGCAACGCCGAGGAGGCGCTCGAGATGCTCGAGGACGAGAGCCTCAAGGTCGACGTCTTCGTCACCGACGTGGTGATGCCGGGCATGAATGGTCCGAGCTGGGTGCGCGAGGCGCTGAAGGCGCGGCCGGGAACACGGGTGGTCTTCGTCTCGGGCTACGCCGAGGACGTCTTCTCGGAAGGCGGCGATCCGGTGCCGAACTCGGTGTTCCTGCCGAAACCGTTCTCGCTCAACGAGCTCACCGAAACGGTGCACCAGCAGCTCGCCTGAGCGGAGCGGGTGTGGTCAGTCTGCCCGGGCACTTTCCCACAGGGCGAAATCCGCCGCGCATTTTCGGCGCAGCACCTCTTCGACCTTGGGCGAGAGCCGAAGCTCCGCCCGGGGCGAGACATTGCTGCGCGGCAGGTCGAGCGTGAGTCCGAGCCGGTCTTCAAGGAAGCCCGCGATTCCCGCCTGGTTCTCGTAGCGGATGAGATGCGACACGGCGGTGCCGTTGGGGCGGGCCTCGATGAACTTGGACTGGCTGCCGACATTGGCGAAGGGCGGGCGATCGCCCCTGGTGTAGGCGGTGACGAACTCGTCGAAGCTGATCCCGCTGGTCGAGGCCGGCCCGCCGTCGAGAAAGGGCCGCTGGCGATAGCGATACCACGAGCCCAGCCAGGACACCGGCTCGCGCACCACGGCCATAAGCTCCATCTGGCCGCCGACCTTCTCGAACATCGGGCGGAAGAAGCGGTTGTAGCGGTATACCGGCGCGTGCTTGAGCTCGGGCGGGTCCAGCACCGCCAACGAGGCATGCGGCGCCAGCGCCGTCTCGTAGGCGGAACTTCCGGTCTTGGGGACCGCGAGCAGCACCAGACGCGCCTTCCAGAACACCAGCATCGACAAATACCTCGCGCCACCTCAGAGCCGTAAACCACTCTTTAACCCCGTCCGGAAAGAGTGGTCCAACAAAATTCATCTTGTAATGTTCTTCTTTTGGTCTCATACGTCTTGAGAACAAGAGGTGAACGAAAGCAGCGATTGCCGCCCTTTCCGGGGTGTGAAATAAGGATCGAAACGCATGGCAACGGCAGATCTTCTGACTATGGACAGCAAGAAAAACGCAGACCGCCAGAAGGCGCTCGATTCCGCGCTGGCGCAGATCGAGCGTCAGTTCGGCAAGGGCTCGATCATGAAACTTGGTGGCGACAACGCCATGAAGGACATCGAGGCCACCTCGACCGGCTCGCTCGGGCTCGACATCGCGCTCGGCATCGGCGGCCTGCCCAAGGGCCGGATCATCGAGATCTACGGTCCCGAGAGCTCGGGCAAGACGACGCTGACCCTGCACGTGGTCGCGGAAGAGCAGAAGAAGGGCGGCGTCTGCGCCTTTGTCGACGCGGAACACGCGCTCGACCCGCAATACGCCAAGAAGCTGGGCGTCGATCTCGACGAGCTGCTGATCTCGCAGCCCGACACCGGCGAGCAGGCGCTCGAGATCACCGACACGCTGGTGCGCTCGGGCGCGGTCAGCCTCGTGGTGGTCGACTCGGTGGCGGCGCTGACGCCGAAGTCCGAGCTCGAGGGCGACATGGGCGACAGCTCGGTCGGCGTGCATGCGCGCCTGATGAGCCAGGCGATGCGCAAGCTCACCGGCTCGATCAGCCGCTCGAACTGCATGGTGATCTTCATCAACCAGATCCGCATGAAGATCGGCGTGATGTTCGGCTCGCCCGAGACCACGACCGGTGGCAACGCCCTGAAGTTCTACAGCTCCGTGCGCCTCGACATCCGCCGCATCGGCTCGATCAAGGACCGCGACGAGGTGGTGGGCAACCAGACCCGCGTGAAGGTGGTGAAGAACAAGGTGGCCCCGCCCTTCAAGCAGGTCGAGTTCGACATCATGTACGGCGAGGGCATCTCGAAGACCGGCGAGCTGCTGGATCTTGGCGTCAAGGCCGGCGTCGTCGACAAGTCGGGGGCCTGGTACTCCTACGGCGACGAGCGCATCGGGCAGGGCCGCGAGAACGCCAAGACCTTCCTGCGCGAGAACCCGCGGCAGGCGATGGAGATCGAGGACAAGATCCGCGCCGCCCACGGGCTCGACTTCCATATGTCCGAGGACGGTCGCGACGACGACGGCGACGTGATGGAGAGCTGAGGCTCTGTATTTCCGGAACGGCAGTTTTTGCGGGGCGCTCGGTGGAGCGCCCCGTTTTCGTTTCGGGGGGGGGCCGAGGGATGGATATGGTCTCGGAGGTGCGGCTTGTCGGAGCTCCGGTTCGGCTGGCGTAGGGGAAGGGGGCGAGCCCGCGCTGAGCTGTGCGCTTCGAGAGTGTGTCGCGCGTGAACCCGTCGGTCCGGACGTCCGGGGCTGCGTGCGCGGCGAGGGCAGGAGGGGGCGCTGCCCCCGTCTCCTGCGGAGACTCCCCCGGAGTTTATCCGGCAAGATGAAGGGGCCGGGTTGCGCGGG
>NZ_JAATOS010000158.1:0-8265 GCF_011806505.1 Salipiger sp. HF18
CGGGTTGAAGAACCAGCCGCCCGGGTTGGGGAAGTTGGGGAAGTTCAGGCGCCATAGCCCGGCCGCGTACCAGACCAGCACCGAGCAGCCCATCAGCAGCCACGGCCGCCACATCGCCATGCGGATCGCGAAGGGTGCGGCCAGCAGCATCACCGAATAGACCGGAAGGATGTTCACGTAGCCAATCTGGTGGGTGAGCAGTGGCACCCCCACGAGCGACGCCATGGTCTTGTCGAAGATCGGCCCGATGTTGTTCATCCTGAGCAGCTCGGGCAGCCCGAAATAGGCCGCCCCGCCGGCGAAGAGCGCCACGCCGACCAGCGTCAGGACGATGTGCACGACGTAGAGCGTCCACGACCGCTTCCAGATCGGCGCCGCGGCCTCGAGGAAGGGCTTGGTGCGGAAGGCGCCGGAATAGGCGAGACCCGCGGCGATGCCGGACATGATGAAGAACGCCTCCGCCGCATCCGAGAAACCCCAGTTGCGCAGCGTGAAGAGCTCGTAGGGGTTGCCGGGCACGTGGTCGACGAAGATCGTCACCAGCGCGGCGCCGCGGAAGGCATCGATGCGGGGGTCGCGTTCGCGGAGGGGAGCCGGGCTCTGGGCCACGGTCTCCGCCACCGCGGTGGTGTCATGCTGCGGCATCTGCGGTCACCTGGGTCGGCGAGGTGCCGCCTTGGGTCATGGGCTTCAGTTTCGCGGCCATCAGCGCACGGTAGCGCGCGACCACGGGCGAAGGATGATCCTCGTCGGGGACGCGGAACAGCGTGTGGGTGAGCGGGCGCGACGACCACGCGATGAGCAGCGGGGCGGCGATCATCGGCACGCCGACCGGCAGCAGCCACGGCACCAGCCCGGCGGAGAGGTAGTAGGCCGCGGCAAGACCCACGGCGCCGACCGCGACGATCCAGGCGCTGGCCCGGAAGGCCTCCCACACGTGGATCAGGCCTTCACCGCGCGCGTTGGCGGGCCAGCCGCCGTCGCGGCCGAGGAACACCTGCAGCACGGCGCGGACCTGGAACATCATCATCACCGGCGCCAGCAGCGAGCTCAGCAGGATCTCGAGAAGCAGCGACGAGAACACCTTGCCCGGAGTGCCGAACTTGTGGACCCGACCGCTGCGGATCGCGTCGAAGAGGATCCCGAGCTTGGGCAGGATCAGCAGCCCGACGATGCCGATGGCAAGGGCGGTGATCTCCTTGGTGCGGTCGCTCGGGAACACCGGGAAGAGGTTGTAGGGCTCGGGGAAATAGTCCGGCGGCGGCGCCAGCACGGTCGCGGCGATCGACACCAGCAGGAAGCTGGCCCAGAGCAGCGACACCACGTAGGCGAGGATGCCCTGCAGAAAGACGAAGCGGCTCCAGCCGGCGAGTCCCGGCGCCCAGAGCAACCGGATGTGCTGCAGGTTGCCCTGGCACCAGCGCCGGTCGCGCTTGGCGTAGGAGAGCACGTTCTCGGGGCCTTCCTCGAAGGAGCCGTCGATGGAGTGATCCACCTGCACCTTCCAGCCGGCCCGCGCCAGCAGCGCGGCCTCGACATAGTCGTGGCTGAGGATGTGCCCGCCGAAGGGCGGCTTTCCCGAGAGCTCCGGCAGCGCGCAGCTTTCGGCGAAGGCGCGCACCCGGACGATGGCGTTGTGGCCCCAGAACGGGCCGGTGTTGCCCTGCATCCGCTCGAGCCCGCGGGTGAAGATCGGCCCGTGGAACGAGGCCGCGAACTGCATGGCGCGCCCGAAGAGCGAATGCGCCGACACGATGCGCGGCAGCGTCTGCAGCAGGCCGAGCTGTGGGTCGGCCTGCATCTTGGCGATCATCTCGCGCAGCGTCTCGCCTTCCATCAGGCTGTCGGCATCGAGGATCACCGCGAATTCATAGGCACCGCCGGAGTTGCGGATGAACTCCTCGATGTTGCCCGCCTTGCGGCCCCGGTTGTCGGTGCGGCGGCGGTAGAAGATCCGGCCGGCCCCGCCCGTGGCCGCGATCAGGTCGGCAAAGGCCGCCTTCTCGCGCTCGGCGTTGGCCGCGTCCTGCGTGTCGGAGAGCACCGCGATGTCCAGCGACAGCCCGGCCTCGCTGGCCGAGTGATGCATGGCCTCGATCCGGGTGAAGGTCGCCACGGCGTCCTCGTTGCAGATCGGCACCAGCACCACTGTCCTGGGCTCGGGCAGGACCAGTTGCGGCACCTGTTTCCGCGCCCGCGACGGCTGTGGCAGCCCCGACAATGCGAGCATCGCGCCCCAGGCCAGCCAGCCTGTGGTCACGAAGATCAGCACGGTGCGCAGCCCGTCCCAGAGGTCGAAGCCGTTGGTGGCTCCGGCCTCCGCGACCAGCGCGGCGGCGACGCTCGCCAGCGAGAGGGCGAGAAGGACCGCACCCGCGCGGATGGCGCGGGTCTTGGGCGAAGGGGCTGGAATTTGCCGGATCATCGCGGAGCGGTCCGTGTCAGGCCCGGGTGCGCGCCCGGAAGAGGCGTGCCACCGAAAGCCAGTCGAACGTGGTGCGCTCGTTCTCGAGAACCTGCCGCGGCATGTCCAGCGGCGCCGAAGGCGGTTCCCACCCGGCACCAGCTTCGGCGGCAGTGTTACTTACGACGGGGCCATCCGTTGAGGGACGGGCGAATTCGGAAGTTTCCATCATTGCTTGACCCATTGATACAACCATGTCTCAGTCAGTGTCCGACCGTACCCGGTGAGCACGGCCTTGATTTCCACCAGGGCCTGCGGTTCGCCCTGGATATCGATCACAAGCCTCCACGTGTCGGTTCCGCTGATGCGCGAGATAGCCATCTCTTCAACTGACCCGTTCTGTACCGTGATCTCCGGAACAACCTCTGCGTCAGCAGAAAGGTTCCCCAACAACCCGCCCTCGAAATCGATGACGAATTTTCGATGATCGGTGTCTTTTTCGACACCAGATACGCCCCCCTCACCCGAGCGGGTACGCAAGATCTGCCCCAGCTCCTCGGCGCGGGCACCCTTGGGGTTCATGCCCCAGTGCAGGCGATAGGCGAATTCCAGCTCACTTCCGGCCGTCGCCGCCGCATCCGGGACCCAGTAGGCGACGATATTGTCGTTCGCCTCGAGGTCGGAGGGGATCTCGAGCAGGCGCACCGACCCCTTGCCCCAGTCCCCGAGCGGCTCGACCATCAGCGACGGGCGGCGCTCGTAATGGGCCTGCGCGTCGAGGTACTGGTCGAACTCGCGCTCGCGCTGGACGAGGCCGAAGGACAGCGGGCGCTCGGCCCCGAGATACGAACTCGCAAGCCGCGGCGGGTTCTTCAGCACGCGGTAGAAGGTCGTTCCGTTGACGTTCAGCACCAGCGCCGAGCTGTCATGCACGGCGGGGCGGTAGTCGTAGAACTCGCCCGGGTCCGAGCCGTCGTAGAGGAACATCGAGGTCAGCGGCGAGATACCCAGCTGCGCCACGTCGTTGCGCATGAAGAGCCGCGCGGTGACTTCCATGATGGTGTCGCTGCCGGGGGTGATGACGAAGCGGTACGCCCCGGTGACCGACTGGCTTTCCAGCGCGGCGTAGAGCGTGATCGCGTCCGCGCCCTCGGCCGGGCGCTCGATCCAGAACTGGCTGAAGCGCGGGAACTCCTCGCCCTCGGGCAGGCCGGTATTCACCGCCAGCCCGCGCGCGCTGAGCCCGTAGAAGTTGTCACGACCGAGCGCGCGGAAATAGCTGGCACCCAGAAAGGCCACGAGCTCGTCGTAGGTGTCGGCCCTGTTGAGCTGGTTCAGCAGGCGGAAGCCCGCGACGCCCGGCATATCGACATCGGCGGGGATGTCGCGCTCGAGGTTGGAATAGTCGAAATCGCGGGTCGAGAAGACCATCGGGATCGCACGGCCATCGACGACCTCGTTCAGCACCACGGGCTGCTTGAACAGCCAGCCGAGGTGGAAGGCATGGAGGCGGAAGCGCGAGCCATCGGTGGCCCAGCGTGCGTGTTCGGGATTGAACCGGATGCGCTGGTAATCGTCGTAGTCGAGCTCGGTCAGGAAGCCCTCGATAGCGCTCGGCGTGCTCGGGTCCGTCTGGCTCACCGCGCGCATCCACTCGGTGAGAACGTCAAAGGAGAAGGGCTCGCCCGGCTGGGCGTCCTGCGTCTGGGGGGCGTCCTGCGCGAGCGCATAACCGGGGATGAGGGTCGAGGAAAGCGCACCAGCGATCGTGCCAAGAGCGGCACGCCGCGAGAGCCCGCGGCAGCTCAGGCTGCGGGACTGCTGTCGTCGTCGCATATCGGGTCTGTCGTGGGGAGTCATCTTCGCGTCCAAGTGTCTGATCCGTATTAAGAAACACATAGGTCCGGAAAACCATCCGGCAGGTTCGCCATTGGCACTCTTTCGCCGATAGCACGAAGCCCGAAATACCTTCGCGCCCGCACTGTCAACTTCGCAAGCGCAGAAATGGTTGCACCGTTTGGGGTTCCGTGACTTGGCATGAGTTGGGCGAAAAATCGCGCGTGGCACGGGCGGTGGTGCTGGCGAGGGGGCGAAGCACGTCTGTAACGCCGGTCCGATCTCGCCGGGCCGAGGCGGGCGACGGTCGGGCTTCACGACCGGAACGCCGAAAAGTCGGGTTGTCCACTAGGGTGATTCTGCCTTCAGCAGAGTGTGCGCGGATGGGGATTTACGGCCAAATGCTGCGCTGCGGAAGAGGGATTCCGCGTGCGGTCGCAGTCTCCTGAAAAGAAAAGGCCGCCCACGATGGAAATCGCGGGCGGCAGGCAATGAGTGGTGGTTCGTTGTTGTTATCTCAGTCGGTGAGCGAGCCTTCCTCGTCACCGCGTTCGTGCATGCGGGCCTTGACCTTCCGGCCGACGATCAGCGGCAGGATGAACCCGATGATGGCGATGGCCCAGAGCACGATCGAAAGCGGGCTGTCGATCAGGGTGAACCAGTCGCCGTTGTCGATGGTGATGGCCCGGCGCAGGTTGTTCTCCATCGAGTTGCCGAGCAGCGTGCCGAGGATGATCGGCACCAGCGGCACGTCGAACTTGCGCAGCACCCAGCCCAGGATCCCGAAGCCGATCATCACCATCAGGTCGAAGCTCGAGCCCGAGATGCCGTAGATGCCCACGAAGGAAACCATGGCCACGATCGGCATGAGCACCCGCGGCGGCACCATCAGCACCTTGGTGAAGAGCCCCACCATCGGGATGTTCAGCGCCAGCAGCATGAAGTTGGCGATGAAGAGCGCCGCGATCAGGCCCCAGACCACGTCGGGGTTCTGGGTGAAGAGCAGCGGGCCGGGGGTGATGTTCAGCGACAGCAGCACGGCCAGCAGCACGGCGGTGGTGCCCGAGCCCGGCACGCCCAGCGCCAGCATCGGCACCAGCGCGCCACCGGCGGCGGCGTTGTTGCCCGCCTCGGGGGCCGCGACGCCGCGCGGATCGCCCTTGCCGAAGGTGCCCTCGCGGTCCACGAGGCGCTTCTCCACCGAGTACGAGATGAACGAGCCCAGCGACGCCCCTGCCCCGGGCAGCACGCCCGCAAGGAAGCCCAGCGCCGAGCTGCGCAGCATGGTGGGCGTGGTCTGCTTGAGCATGCTCATCGGCGGCGTCAGGCGCCCGACCTTGAGCTGGCGGCCCTCGGCGTCTGCCGAACCGTGACGCTCTTCGAGGAAGATGAAGACCTCGGAGAGGGCGAAGAGACCGACGATGGCCACGAGGAAGTCGAGCCCGTCATAGAGGTGCACCTCGCCGAAGGTAAAGCGCGGCACGCCGGTCTGGGTGTCGACGCCGATCATCGCGAGGCCGAGGCCCAGCGCCGCGGCGAAGGCCGATTTCGCCTGGTTGGTCGAGGACACGCCGCCCAGCGTCATGAACGCCAGCGCGAAGAGCGCGAAATACTCCGCCGGGCCGAACAGCAGCGCGATCTTCACCAGCTGCGGAGCGAGCAGGATCAGACCCCAGGTGGCGAAGAAGGCTCCGACGAAGCTCGCGATGCCCGACAGCGACAGCGCCTCGCCCGCGAGCCCCTTGCGGGCCATCGGGTGGCCGTCGAGGCAGGTCATCATCGCCGGCTCATCCCCGGGGATGTTGAGCAGGATCGACGAGATCCGCCCGCCGTACATCGCGCCGTAGTAAACCGAAGTCAGCAAGATCAGAGAGGGCGTGGCCCCGAGCCCCATGGTGAATGCGAGCGGGATCAGGATGGCGACGCCGTTCGACGGCCCGAGGCCGGGCAGCGCGCCCATGATGGTGCCCAGGAAGCAGCCCAGGAGCGCGAGCCCGAGGTTCTGCCAGGTGAGCGCGATGGCGAAGCCGTCGCCGAGAGATGCGAAAGTGTCCATGTCTGCCCCCTCAGAACCCGAACGGACCGCGCGCCAGCGCCAGGCCGAAGATCAGGTGGAAGATGACGTAGATGCCGATCGAGGTGCCGACGCCGGTCAGCACGGTCGCGATCAGCGACGAGCCGAGCCGCCAGGCAAGGTAGCCCGAGGCGACCGCGGTCGCGATGACGAAGCCCACCACCGGCAGCAGCTGGGCGTAGAGGATCATCACCACGATCGCGGCGGCGATCTCTGCGAGACGGGCCAGCGGCGGCCAATGCGGCTCGGGGTCCGGGCGGAGGACGATCGCGAGGCTCGAGAGCCCGAGGATCACCGCAATGATGATGGGAAACGCCTTGGGCCCGACAGCATCCGACAGGAAGCTCTCCTCGATCGCGAGGGCGGCAAACGTGTAGCCGATCGCGAGAAGCAGACCGAAGACGCCGAAAATGCGGTCACTCATGACGCGCTCCTTTCCGGACATTCTGTGGAAGGGGAAGTTGGGCGCCGCCTGAGAGGGGAGAGCGGCGGCGCCCGATGGTAAGCCCCGCAGAGCTTACTTGATGATGCCGATCTCGCGCGAGATGGTCTGGATCTGGGTGATGCTGTCCGAGACGAACTGTTCGAACTCAGCGCCCTGCAGGTCGAGCGGGGCGAGACCGTTGGTGGCCATCACCTCTTTCCACTCGTCCGATGCGTAGAGATCGCTGATCTTCTTCACCCAGCCGTCGTAGGCCTCGTCCGACATGTTGCCCGGGCCGTAGAAGCCGCGCCAGTTGGCGCCGATGGCGTCGACGCCCTGCTCCTTGGCGGTCGGGAAATCGGCGAACTCGCCGTCGAGCCGCTCGGGCGACAGCACCGCGATCACCTTGATGTCGCCGCTGTCGACGAAGCCCTTGGCCTCGGACAGGTCGCCGGTGAAGGCCTGCACGGAGCCCGCCAGAAGCTGGGTCACCGCCTCGCCGCCGCCGTCGAAGGCGATGTACTTGACCTTGCGCACGTCCTCGACGCCATAGGCGTTGGCTGCGATCAGCACCTTGAGGTGATCCCAGCCGCCCACGGCGGACCCGCCCGCGACCGACACCGAGGTGGGGTCGTTCTTGATCATGTCGAGCAGATCGGGGAGCGTCGAGATCTTGCTGTCGGCGGCAACGGCGATCACGCCGTAGTCGGCACCGACCGAGGCGAGCCAGCGCACCTGGTCCATGGTGTTGCCCGGGTAGGCGCCCTGCGCGAGACGGGTCGCGGTGGCCGACGAGGCCGCGACGATCAGGTCGTCGCTGTCGTTGCGCTTGTTCACCACCTCGGCATAGGCCACGCCGCCGCCGCCGCCGGCAAGGTTGACCACCTGCATGGTCTTCGACAGCAGGCCCTGGTCCTGCAGCGACTTGCCGACCTGGCGGCAGGTGAAGTCCCAGCCGCCGCCGGGGTTCGCGGGCGCGATGCACTCGGGCGCCTCGGGGGTGAACTCCTGCGCCGATGCGCCCATGGCGGATGCGCCGATCAGCGCCGCGGCGAGCGCGATGCGGGTTGCCTTGAAAGTCATGTGTTCCTCCTCATTCACTCACACCGTCCCGGCACGATCCGACGCGCCTGTCCGGTCCCGCACCCATGACTGCCTTTGCAGCCCCCTCTGTGCGGGGTAAGCAGAACTTGTAGAGCAAGAAGCTGTCACCAACCTGTCAGCGCGAAAATTCGCATGACAGGAAGGCTTCGGGAGGGCAGAAGCCATGCGCGTGCTGATGATCGAGGATGCGGCCGACCTCGCCGCGGGGGTGATCGCGCAGTTCTCGAAATCGGGCATCGCCTGCGATCTCGCGGGGAGTCTCGACGCCGCGCGGGACCATCTCGCGGTGCAGGGCTACGACGCGCTGGTGCTCGACATCAACCTGCCCGACGGCTCGGGCCGCGACCTCCTGCGCGAGATCCGCGCCCGCGGCGACCGCACGCCGGTGCTGATGCTGACCGCGCTTTTCACCATCGACGACCG
>NZ_JAATOS010000159.1:0-8264 GCF_011806505.1 Salipiger sp. HF18
AGCACGGCCCCCGGAAGCGAGCCCAGGCCGCCGACGACCACCACGACGAAGCTCAGGACGAGGAAGTCCATGCCCATGTGGTAGTTGGGCGAATTGATGGGCGCGTACATCACCCCCGCCAGCCCCGCGACGGCGGCAGCAAGGCCGAACATGATGGTGAAGCGCCGGTCGATGTTGATGCCGAGCAGGCCCACGGTCTCGCGGTCGGCCATGCCGGCGCGGACGACCATGCCGAAGGTGGTGAACTGCAGGAAGGCGAAGACCGCGCCGATGATGTTGGCGGCGAAGGCGAAATACACGAGGCGCCAGTACGGGTAGATGATCGCGTTGGGATCGAAGCCCAGCATCACGCCGAAATCGAGCGAGCCGCGGAACACCTCGGGGGCCGGGGTCGGGATCGGGTTGGCGCCGAAGAGCTGCTTGATGATCTCCTGCAGCACGATGGCAAGGCCGAAGGTCACGAGGATCTGGTCCGCGTGCGGGCGCTTGTAGAAATGCTTGATCAGCCCGCGCTCCATCACGACGCCGATGACGATCATCACCGGGATCGAGAACAGGATGGCAAGCGGCACCGACCAGTCGATGATCGTGGCGCCGGCGGCCTCGCCGAAGAGGTCCTGCACGTAGGGGATGTCGACCTTGAGCGGGTTGCCGAGGAAATCCGTCCGGGTCTCGTCGACCACCTGGTGCGAGAGCGTCAGCAGCCGGTTCAGCGTGACGGCACAGAAGGCGCCGATCATGAACAGGGCGCCGTGGGCGAAGTTGACGACCCCCAGCGTGCCGAAGATGAGCGTGAGCCCGAGCGCGATCAGCGCATAGGCTGACCCCTTGTCGAGCCCGTTCAGGATTTGAAGAATGATTGCGTCCATGATCCGTGGCCTTCGAGGTCAAAGGATGGATGGGCGCTCCCGGTGGTCAGGCCGGGAACGCTGCGTGAGGGGCGGCGCGGATCTGCGCCGCCGGATGTGCCGGGGATCAGGCGCCGGGGTTGCAGGAGCCCAGGGCGCCGCCTGCGAACATCGGGTGATCGGGGGCGTATTCGACCTGGCCGCGCGGGGTGATCTCGACCACTTCGAGCAGGTCGAATTCCGAGGTCGGGTTCTCCTTGCCGCGCACCACGAGCACGTCCTTGAAGCACTGGTGGTCTTCCGCGCGGTAGAGCGTCGGGCCATTGCCGAGCCCGTCGAACTCGAAGCCCTCGAGCGCCTCGGCGACGGCGCAGGGATCGAAGGAGCCGGCGCGCTGCACGGCATCCGCGTAGAGCAGGGTCTGCACGTAGCAGGTGTGCGCGGCCTGCGACGGCGGGAAGCCGTACTTGGTGCCGAAGCTCTTGACGAAGGCCTTGCTGCCGTCGTCCTGCAGCGACCAGTGCCAGTTGGTCGAGCCGAGAATGCCCTTGATGTTCTCGCCCGCGCCGCGTGCCATCAGGCGCGAGAATAGCGGCACCACGATCTCGAAGTTCTTGCCGTTCACCTGCTTCTCGCGCAGGCCGAACTGCACGGCGTTGGTGAGCGAGTTCACCATGTTGCCGCCGTAGTGGTTCAGCACCAGCACGTCGGCGCCCGAATTCAGCACCGGCGCGATGTAGGACGAGAAGTCGGTCTGGGCGAGCGGGGTCTTGACGGTCTCGATGGTCTCCCAGCCGAGCGCCTCGGTCGCGGCCTTGATCGACTCTTCCTGGGTCCAGCCCCAGGTGTAGTCGGCGGTCAGGTGATAGGCCTTGCGGTCGCCGCCATAGGCCTTGGCCAGCACCGGCGCGAGCGCCGCGCCCGACATGTAGGCGTTGAAGAAGTGACGGAAACCGTTGGCTTTCTTGTCCTTGCCGGTGGTGTCGTTCGAGTGGGTGAGGCCGGCCATGAAGATGACGCCCGCCTCCTGGCAGAGACCCTGCACCGCCACCGCGACGCCCGACGAGGACCCGCCGGTGATCATGATGGCGCCGTCCTTCTCGATCATCGACTTGGCCGAGGCCCGGGCGGCGTCGGACTTGGTCTGGGTGTCGCCGGTCACGTACTCGACCTTCTTGCCCATGATGCCGGTGCCGTCGAGCGCCTTGGACGAGAAGGTGCTCAGCATGCCGCCGTCACCGCCGCCGTTCAGATGCTCGACCGCCAGCTCGTAGGCGCGCAGTTCGTCGGCGCCCTCGTCGGCGTAGGGGCCGGTTTGCGGAACGTTGAAGCCGAGCGTCACCGAACCGCCGGTGGGCTCGTTTGTAAAGGCGCGGGCCGAAGAGGCTGTGAAGATCGTCGGCAGCGCCACACCGGCGCCCGCAACGGCACCAGTTCTCAGCAACCCACGACGAGACAATGTCGTCTTGGACATGAAATTCCTCCCAAATTTTGAAGTCGCGAGGCCAGGCTCCTCTCCCGGCGACGCATGCACCCTCCAGTGCAAAATCAGTATTTGCCAGTATAGGTAAACCGATCAACAACTCCCTTCGAGCGCACAATTTTTTTGTCAACGAATGAACAGTGTGCCATAGTAATCTGTAAATAAACTTATGTCGCGCCGCAGAAATGCGTTGAAAAGACAGGAAATCAGGGGAATGGCTCGCGATACGCTGACCGGTTCGCGGATCCGGGAACGCCGAAACATCCTCGGGATGAAGCAGGCGGAACTCGCGCGTCGTGCGAGTATCTCTGCCTCGTATCTTAATCTGATTGAACACAACAGGCGCAGAATCGGCGGAAAACTGCTGCTCGATATCGCCGAAATCCTCGGGGTCGAGCCCTCGGTTCTGACCGAAGGCGCCGAGGCGACGCTGATCGCCTCCCTGCGCGAGGCGGCGCTGCGCGCGGATGAGGCGGGGGCCGAGCTCGACCGTCTGGACGAATTCGCGGGCCGCTTCCCCGGCTGGGCGCGGCTGCTGGCCGAGAGCCGGGCGCGCATCGACACGCTGGAACGCTCGGTCGAGGCGCTGACCGACCGGCTCGCCCACGACCCGCATCTCGCCGATGCGCTGCACGAGATGCTGTCGACGGTGACCTCGATCCGCTCCACCGCCTCGATCCTCGCAGAGCCGGGCGAGATCGACCCGGACTGGCAACGCCGCTTCCACCGCAACATCTACGAGGACAGCGCCCGGCTGGCCGAGAGCAGCCGAAGCCTTGCCTCCTATCTCGAGGCCGAGGGCAAGGCGGCGGCCGAGCGTGGTACGCCGCAGGAAGAGGTGGAGGCGCTGTTCGAGGCGGCGGATTACCACATCGCGCCGCTCGACGCGGGCGCGGCGCCCGAGCTGGTCGCGCAGGAACTGGGGGCGGAGCTCTCGCCCACCGCCCGGGCACTCCTGCGCCGGGCCTTCACGCGCTATGCCGCGGATGCCGAGGCGATGCCGCTGGACCGGGTTATGGAGGCGGTGGTGGTCACCGGCACCGATGCGCTGGCGCTGGCGCAACGCTTCGGCACCGATCCGGCACGGGCGATGCGGAGGCTCGCCTCGCTGCCCCGGACCGCCGCCTGCGGCCCGGTGGGGCTGGCGATCTGCGACGCGTCGGGGGTGTTCACCTTCCGCCGCCCGTTGCCCGACTTCCCGATCCCGCGCTTCGGGGCGGACTGCCCGCTCTGGCCGCTCTTCGCCGCGCTCAGCCGGCCGATGTCGGTGCTGAGCCGGGTGCTGCAATCCGCCGGGCGGCAGAGCGGCGCCGTCACCGCCATCGCCTTTGCCCAGCCCTCGGGGCCGCCCCGGGTCAACCGCGAGCCGGTGTTCGAGGCGCACATGATGATCGCGCCCTCTCCGCCGCGCCAGTCCGAGCCCGCCGAGCCGGTTGGCATCACCTGCCGCATCTGCCCGCGCGTGAGCTGCCCGGCGCGGCGCGAACCCTCGTTGCTGGGTGACGCCGCGCAGCAGGGCTTTTGATCTTTTGACAGCCGCCGCCACATTGGCGATAAGTTTTTTACAGGGGGAGGATAGCTTCGGCCCCCCGGGACCTTGCGCCCGGGGCCGGGGGAAAGGGGTGGAATGTCGAAACGTGTGATGCTGATCGAGGATGAGCCGAACATCATCGAGGCGATCAGCTTCATCCTGTCGCGCGAAGGGCTGGCGGTCGAGACCCACTCGGACGGCACCACCGCGAACGACCGGCTGCGCGCCGTCGGGCCCGATCTGCTGATCCTCGACGTGATGCTGCCGGGCAAGAGCGGCTACGACATCCTGCGCGAGCTGCGCGAGGATGCGGCCACCGCCGAGCTGCCGGTGCTGATGCTGACCGCGCGCGGGCAGTCCCGCGACCGCGAGATGGCCGAGCGTGCCGGTGTCTCGGCCTTCATGACCAAGCCCTTCTCGAACTCCGAGATGCTCGAAACGGTGCGCTCGCTCATGGCGCGGGTGACGTGAGCGACAGCGACCTTCCGCGCCGGGGCAAGCCGCCGGTGTTTCTCGAACGGCAGTCCTACCGCCGCCGCAGGGTGAACGACGCGGCGCGGGTGCTGCCCTTCATCGGCACGCTGCTCTGGATGATCCCGCTGCTCTGGCCCGAGAACGGCGCCGCGGTGCGGTCGTCAAGCGCCATCATCTACCTCTTCGGCGTCTGGGGCCTGCTGGTGCTGGGCGCCGGCCTGCTGTCGTGGCGGCTGAGCGTGCAGGCCCGCGAGGGCGACCCCGAGCGCGATGGCACCGGCGTCCCGGGAGGTTCGGGGGGCGCGCCATGACCATGCTCAACACGCTGGTCGCGGTCTGCAGCGCCTACGCGGTGTTCCTCTTCGCCATCGCCTTCGTGGCCGAGCGGGCGGCGATGCGCGGGCAGGCGCGCTGGCTGCGCTCGCCCATTGTCTACACGCTGTCGCTGTCGATCTACTGCACCGCCTGGACCTTCTACGGCGCCGTCGGCTCGGCGGTGCGCTCGGGCTTCGAGTACCTGACCATCTACCTCGGCCCCTCGCTGGTGCTGATCGGCTGGTGGTGGATCCTGCGCAAGCTGGTGCGCATCGGGCGCAGCCAGCGCATCACCTCCGTCGCCGACCTGATCTCGTCGCGCTACGGCAAGTCCAACCTGCTGGCGGTGGGCGTCACCATCCTCGCGGTGGTCGGAACGACGCCCTACATCGCGCTGCAGCTGCAGTCGGTAACTCTCAGCTTCGAGGTCTTCGGCGTCGGCGACCTGCCGACCGGCGAGGAGCAGGGCCACACCGCGCTCTGGGTTGCGGCGGGGCTGGCGCTCTTCACGGTGATCTTCGGTACCCGCAATCTCGATGCCAACGAACGCCACAACGGCGTCGTCATGGCCATCGCGGTCGAGGCTGTGGTCAAGCTGTTTGCCCTGCTCGCGGTGGGGGTCTTCGTGGTCTGGGGACTCTCGGGTGGGGTCTCGGGCGCGTTGCAGAAGATCGACGCCTCGCCGCTGGGCGCGTGGCAGATCGACGGCGGACGCTGGGCCGGTCTGATGATGCTCTCGGCCGCCGCGTTCCTGTGCCTGCCGCGGATCTTCCAGGTGCTGGTGGTCGAGAACGACAACGAGACCCACCTGCGCACCGCCAGCTGGGCCTTCCCGTTCTACCTCGGCCTGATGAGCCTCTTCGTCGTGCCCATCGCCGTCATAGGGCTCGAGATGCTTCCCGAGGGCTCGAACCCGGATCTTTTCGTGCTGACGGTGCCGCTCAGCGTGGGGCAGGACGGGCTCGCGGTTCTGTCCTTCCTCGGCGGCTTCAGCTCGGCCACCTCGATGGTGATCGTTGCGGCCATCGCGCTGTCGACGATGGTGTCGAACCATGTCGTGATGCCGCTCTGGCTGCGCTACGCGGGCGGCGGCGCCAAGGTCTCGGGCGACGTGCGCAGCGTCGTGCTGCTGGCGCGGCGGCTGTCGATCATCGGCGTGGTGATGCTGGGCTATCTCTACTATCGGCTCTCGGGCGGCGGCGCGGGTCTGGCCTCCATCGGCCTCGTGAGCTTTGCCGGCATGGCGCAGGTGATGCCCGCGATGCTGGGCGGCATCTTCTGGCGCGGCGCCTCGCGGATCGGGGCGCTGACCGGGCTGACGCTGGGCTTCGGCTGCTGGGGCTACACGCTCTTCCTGCCGAGCTTCGGGGCCGGGGTCTTCCTGCCCGATGCATGGATCGCGGCGGGGCCCTTCGGGATCGGCTGGCTGCGGCCGCAGGCGCTTTTCGGGATCGAGGGCATGGACCCGCTGCTGCACGCGGTGGTGTGGTCGCTGATCCTCAACACCGGGGGCTTCGTGCTGGCCTCGCTGGCGAGTTTCCCGCAACCGCTCGAGCGTCTGCAGGGGGCGCAGTTCGTCAACGTTTTCGAGCACTCGGCCGCGCCGCGCAGTTGGACCGGACGGGTGGCGCAGGCCGAGGACCTGATGATCATGGCGCAGCGCATCCTTGGCGCCCGCGACGCGCAGGCGCTGTTCGAGCGCGAGGCGCAGCTTCAGGGGCTTGGCGGCACGCTGCCCGCGCCGACGCCGGATTTCCTCGAGACGCTCGAGCGCGAGCTGGCGGGCTCGGTCGGGGCTGCCACGGCCCATGCCATGGTCGGCCAGATCGTCGGCGGCATGTCGGTCTCGGTCGAGGACCTGATGGCGGTGGCCGACGAGACCGCGCAGCTGATGGAATACTCCGCCCGGCTCGAGGCTCAGTCGCAGGAGCTGGCGCGCACCGCTGCCCAGTTGCGCGAGGCCAACGCCAAGCTCACCCGGCTCTCGGTGCAGAAGGATGCCTTCCTCAGTCAGATCAGCCACGAGCTGCGCACGCCGATGACCTCGATCCGGGCATTTTCCGAGATCCTGCGCGACACCACCGGGCTGAAGCCGCAGGAGCAGAGCAAATATGCCTCGATCATCCATGACGAGGCGATCCGCCTGACCCGGCTGCTGGACGATCTGCTCGACCTCTCGGTGCTCGAGAACGGGCAGGTGAACCTCAACCTGCGCGAGGGGCGGCTGTCGGACGTGCTCGACCGGGCGGTGGCCGCGGCGGCGGCGGACGAGCATGGCGCGCGGCTCCGGATCCGGCGCGACCGCGGGGCCGAGAACGTCTGGCTCAACACCGATCTCGACCGGCTCAGCCAGGTGTTCATCAACCTCGTCGCCAACGCCCGCAAATACTGCGATGCCGAGCGCCCGATGCTCGAGATCCGCGTGCGGCAGGGCGACCGGCTGGTGATCGATTTCGTCGACAACGGCACCGGCATCTCGAGCGAGGCGCAGGACGTGATCTTCGAGAAATTCAGCCGGGTCAGCGACCAGAAGGCCGGGGGCGCGGGTCTGGGTCTCGCGATCTGCCGGCAGATCATCACCCGGCTCGGGGGCGAGATCCGCTACCTGCCGGGGCAGGGCGGGGCGGCGTTCCGGGTCACGCTTCCGGCGCGCATCGCCATGGCGGCCCAGTAGCCCGGGGGCGCTGGCCCAAAACGTGAACTTTCCGCGCGCACTAAAGTGCTTGGTAACCTTATCCCGCCATACACTCCCGGGAGTCAGCCGGAGAACAGGCCGTTGAGGTGATGGGAGAGCCCGCTAGAAAGGACGACGTTCTTGGTCAGAAGGCCAGTGCCGCCCGCCGCGCGTTGGAAGCGCGGGCGATGTCACCGGCCAAGGCCCTGCGTCGTGCGCTCTCGCGCACCGCCGATGTCCTGTGGGACCTCGCGCTGGTCACCCATGGCGTCAGCCAGGAGATGGCGGATCAGGACGGCGTGGTCGAGATGCTGCCCTCGGGCACGCTGCTCCTGCTGCTCGACGGGCCCGGCGGCGCGCTCGGGCTCGCGATGATCGACCGCGAGATCATGACCGGGCTGATTGAGGTGCAGACGCTGCTGCAGGTCACCCAGATGCCGGTCGAGGATCGCCCGATCACCCAGACCGACGCGGCGATGATGGCGCCGCTGGTCGACGGCACGCTGGACCGGCTCGAACGCTACCTCGAGGGGCACCCGCTGCGCCCGCAGTTCGCTGGGTTCCGCTTCGGCGCCATGGTCGAGGATGCGCGCACCGCCGGGCTGCTGCTGGATGCGGCAGGGTACCGGGCCTTCAACGTCAGCGTCGATCTCGCGCTCGGGCGGCGGAAGGGCACGATCCTGCTCGTCCTGCCCGACCGTCCCGATGCCGGCAAGGCCGACGCCGAAGATGGCGATGCCGCGACCCCGGGCCCGCACGAACGCAAAATGAAGCTGCTGCCGGTGCGCATGGACGCCGTGCTCTGCAGCCTGACCATCCCGCTCAGCGCGGCACAGCGGCTGCGGGCGGGCGACCTGATCCCGCTGCCGCCCGAGGCGCTCGATTCGGTGGAGTTCGTGGCAGGCGCCGGCCCCGCGGGGGCCGGCGGCCGGCTCGGCC
>NZ_JAATOS010000160.1:0-8262 GCF_011806505.1 Salipiger sp. HF18
CCTTGCAGGAAGGAGGTATGCGCCAGGTTCGCCGAGGCCCAGATCAGCACGCAGACATAGGGAATTCCCAGCACCAGCAGGGCTGCAACCTCGACCCATGCCTTGGTCCGGTCCGAGCGCGCCTCACGCCAGAGGTCGACGCGGACATGGATGCCATTGAGATAGGCCAGCCCATAGGCCAGCAGGAAGATGACCGCATGCAGGTGCCACTCGGCCTCCTGCAGCTTGGTCGGAGAGATGTAGTCGTTCAGGGCGGAGTTCAGGACGAACTGCTGCACCACGGTGATCTTCCGGGTGACGACATCGTGGACGATGATCAGGATCATCGGAAGGATCATCCAGGCGCCGACCTGGCCGATACGCCGACCGATGGCATCGAAGATGTCCGAAATCTTGAGAAGGGCGTGCACGGTTACCTCCCACGTCGCCGCGACGGGCGCGGGCAGGGTTGCCCGCGCGCCATGATGTTCAGGAAGGGGGGGTTACTTGAGGTAGGCGGTATCGCCCCAGATCTTGTAGTTTTCACGGAAGGCCGTGAGGCTGTCCCAGACCCGCTGGCTGTCCGGGTTGGAGGCAGTCTCGTCGGTGATGACTTCCTGCCAGGCCGCGTTGAAGGCGGACAGCTGGTCGTCGGTCCAGGTCATGGTCTGCACGCCATCTTCCTGGTTTTGCTGCATGACGTCGAACTCGGCCGCCTCGCCTTCGGCGAATTGCTGCATCAAGGCCTGGTCACAGGCCAGGCGCACCATGGTCTGCTTGCTCTCGTCCAGCTTGTTCCAGCTGTCGAGGTTGATCAGCAGTTCCTGCACGGTGGACTGCTGGTGCCAGCCGGGGAAATAGTTGTACTTGGCGATCTGGTAGAAGCCCAGGCCGCGGTCAACGGCGGGGATCGACTGTTCCGCCGCATCCAGCGTGCCCAGTTCCAGCGCCTGGTAGATCTCTCCCGGAGCCAGCAACTGCGTGGAGACGCCGAACTTCTCCATCACCTTTGCGCCCAGCCCGAGGAAGCGCATCTTCAGGCCCTTCAGGTCATCCAGCGTCTTGATTTCCTTGCGGAACCAGCCAGCGGTTTCCGGCGGAAGGATGCCGCAGGGCAGCATGTAGAGGTTGTCCTGGGCGTAGAGTTCGTTCGCCAGCTCCAGACCGCCGCCATAGCGCAGCCAGGCCATCATCTCGCCGGCACCCGGGCCGAAGGGGACGGCGGCGAAGAAGGCATAAGCGGAGTTCTTGCCGGTGTTGAACGCGGGCGAGCCGTAGGCCGCGTCGATGGAGCCGTTGGAGACCGCATCGTAATACTGCGTGCCCGCGACCAGCGCGCCGGGTTCGAAGACGCGGATGTCGAAGGAGCCGTCCGAGATCGTGTCGATCGTCTTGCCCAGGTGGTACGAGGTCGCGCCTGCGACCGGCATCGCCTCGGGGTAGCTGGAGTGCATCCGCCAGCGGACGCGGTCCTGCGCCTGTGCCGGCAGAGCTGCCAGCGCGGTGAAGGTGGCCAGCGTGATGCCGGCGATGATCTTTCCTGTGGTGCGACTTGTCATGGTTTCCTCCCTTTGACTATCAGTGGTGGTGAAGCGTCAGCCGTATGTCGCGTCGATCTCCTCCCAGCGATGCAGATCGACCGCATCGCTCAGCGTGGCGTAATCGTCGAGCTGGCTGCTCAGACCCGCCGTTGTGCCGGCGGCCTTCAGGCTCGCCAGCGTGTTCGCGACGGCATGCGAGGCCGCGAACAGGGTCGACAGGGCGTGGAACACGAGGCTGAAGCCCATGTCCTGCGCGTCCGCGATGCTCAGTTGTGCGGTCTCGTTGCCGTCGACGATGCTGAGAACGCGCGGGAAATCGAGAGCGCGCCCGATCGTCACGGCCTGGGCGATGGTCTTCACGCCATCGACGAAGACCATGTCGACCCCCGCATCCGCATAGGCCTTCGCCCGGTGTAGCGCGGCGTCCAGACCATCGACGCCAAGGGCATCGGTCCGGGCGATGATCATCATCTCGCTGTCGCCGCGGGCCCGCAGCGCCCCCTTGAGCCGCCGCACGTTGGCTTCGGGCGTTTCCAGGCGAATGCCGCCCAGCTGCCCGCATTTCTTCGGCAACACCTGATCCTCCAGGTGCACGGCGGCGACGCCGGCCTGCACATACTCCTCGATCGTGCGGTGCAGGTTGTTGACCCCACCGTAGCCCGTGTCGGCATCGGCGATGATCGGCACCGAGGTGCCGCGCACCATGTCGCGGGCATGCGCGGTCATCTCGGTCTGGGTCATGAAGCCCAGGTCCGGCAGGCCCAGCCGCGACACGGTGGCGCCGAAGCCGGTCATGTAGACCGCGGGGAAGCCCGCGCGTTCCACCAGCCGGGCGGTCAGCGTGTCGTAGGCACCGGGGGCCGAAACGATGCCGGGGCCGGCAATCAGGCTTCGCAGTGTTGAAGCTTGGGTCATCTCAGCGTCCTCCGGCCACGTCCAGAAGCGAGCCGGTGGTATAGGACGCACCGGGCGAGAGCAGCCAGACGGCAGCCTCTGCCACCTCGGCGGGCTGCCCGAGCCGCTTTAGGGGAATGATGTCCGCCAGCGCATCGACCTTTTCGCGGTCGCCCAGGGAGTCCATCTGGATCTCGGTGTCGATGATCCCGGGGGCCAGCGCGTTGACCCGGACATGGGGCGCCAGTTCCTTCGACATCGACAGCGTCATGGTCGCCACGCCCGCCTTGGTGGTGGCATAGGCCATGTTGCCGACCATACCGCCCGTGCGCGCTGCGATGGAGGCCAGGTTGACGATCGAGCGCTCGCCGAAATCGCCATCGGCGCCGACGAAGGCCGCAGTGACCTGAGCGACCGATGCCAGGTTCACTGACAGGACGCGCTGGAACTCCGTTGGATCGAACGCGTCCAGCGTCATGATACGGCCGATGATCCCGGCGTTGTTCACCAGGTGCGCGACCCCGCCCCAACGGGCGAACAGTTCCGCCATAGCGCCGGTGACGGCCTCCGCGTCGGCCACGTTCACCAGCTGTGACAGCACCCGGTCCCCGTAGCGCTGCGCCAGCGCATCCAGCCGGTCCTGCCGCAGGTCCCAGACTGCGACCCGGGCGCCGGAGGCCAGCAGCCGTTCGGCAATCGCCAGGCCGATGCCCGAAGCGCCGCCGGTCACCAGCACGGGCCGGTCGTGAAAATAAAAGCTGTAGTCGAGCGCAGGCATGGCCTGATCCATCGTCTCCTCCCGAATCCACTCTCCACCGCGACGCTAGCCTTGCGTAGTCTGGGATACAAGATAAAAATACAAGATGATGTATCCCAGAAGATGAGCCATATAGGATGTCACCCCAGTCAAGACGAAAGGGTTCCATGACTTCCCGCACGCCGCCCACGGGCAAGCAGCCCCTCGCCCGAAGGATCGCAGCCGACATCCGGGACGCGATCATCGATGCGCGCTTCGAATTCGGAGAAGCCCTTTCGGAAGAGAACCTTGCGGCTGCATTCGGGGTCAGCCGGACCCCGATCCGCGAGGCGTTGAACCTGCTGCAACTTGAAGATCTGGTCACCATCGTCCCGAAGTCGGGCACCTATATCTTCACGCCCGGGCTGGAGGATATCGCGATGCTCTGCGACTACCGCGCCGGGCTTGAGATGCAGGCCCTTGACTTGGCGCTGGAGCATGCTCGGCCAGAACTGGCAGAAGCTCTGGCCACCATCGCGAGCGAGATGGAACAGTTCGTGGCCGCAGGGGACATCCGTGCCTACGGCCGGCTGGATGCGCGCTACCACCAGGCGATCATCGATCATGCCGGGAACCTCTACCTTGAACGGGGCTACGCGATGATCATCGGCCGGGTTTCGGCGCTGCGGACGCAGCTGGCGGTGCGCGCGGAAGGGGAGCCGGGGCGCTCCCTCGCGGATCACAAGGCGATGCCGGGGCTGATCGCGCAGAAGCAGGTGGCAGAGGTGCGCAACCTGTTGGCCCTCCATGTCGGGCAGACCAAGGTGAACTACACAAACGCCTACCTTGCGCAGGAACCGCGGGCCGAAAACGAGCGCCAGCGACTTAAGGCCCTATTCTCTTACAAGAAGAACTGAGGCGGGCGATCAGGCTTCATGATGGATGAGGCTAGGTGTTCAGTCCCGGCATCTGGTGGATCGGATCGAGGATGAATCTGTCTGGCTCTGATGTCCATATCTTGCAGTTGTATTCGTATGGTGTGAGCCCGTTGATGGTCTTGAGGCGGCGCGCGAAGTTGTAAGCTGCCATGAAGTCTGCGAGGTGAGTGCGCAGCTGGTCGTGGCTGTCGTAATGGTACCGTTTGACGGTCGCCTCCTTGATAGTGCGGTTCATCCGTTCGACCTGTCCGTCCCTCGGGAAAACGATCCCCCGGATCGTTTTTCTGATCCTCGGAACTCCAAGGATGGTTGGGCTTGGTCAGCCGGTGCTCGATCCCGTTTACCTTGCAGATCATGTCAAAGCGCATCGGCCGTGAATACGAGGTATTCCGGTTCCGAGGCTGCTCGGCGAACTGAATGCCCCCTCGGGGCGCATCAGCGGGATCAATCCGCCTCGCGTCCCAGTCCTCCTTCGGCGTCGAGTTCTGCTTGTTGGCATCGGCCTCAATGAGGCTCGCGTCGATGGCCATGCGCTGTCCGCTGACCAGGCCCTCTTCAATGCACCGCGCCACGGTCGCCTCGAACAGGTAGCGCAATAGCTCGCTGTCACGGAACCGGCCGTGCCGGTTCTTCGAAAAAGTCGAGTGATCCGGGACCCGGTCACTGAGGTCCAGGCGGCAGAACCAACGGTAAGCGAGATTCAGATGCACCTCTTCGCAGAGCCGCCGTTACGACCGGATGCCGAAGCAATACCCCACCAACCTCCTGCGGAGCAGCAACTACCCCCCTACAGACGGAAGGAAAGGAGGGATGTAAAAATCGGCGAGGCAGCTGCGGATTCCAGACAGATCCACGAAACGGTCAATCGAGCGCAGAAGGTGATCTGGCGGGACATGATCCTCGAGCGAGAACCCGTAGAACAGCGCCGGTTGCGCCTCCTGCCGCGGTCCCATCATCGTCGATCCTCCCACCCATTGCGGGAATTGAATCAGCCGACGGCCCTCCGATCAAGCGCGAGTTTTTCAAAAAAAATAGGCCCAGACCTGACATTCGTCCGAACGTGTTGGTGCCGCGACGCGGCCCGTCAAACCGGTCTTTCGCTGCGCTCGACCCCGGGGTCGGTTCTGCGGTCATCCGTATGTCGTCACGTCACCGCGCATCGATGCGGTGGGATCTTGTGGCGCAGGAGATTGACCGTTGGGCGGCATTTCACGGAGTGTTGCTAGAGGGGAGAATGCAGGTCGATATCCGGATCGCGCGGCCGTGAGGTCAGGGAGGCTGACGCAAGCTCATGTACCAGTCGTTCAGCGTCGTTGCGCAGGCGTCCAAACGCATCTGGAGCCCGGCGGAAAACTGGTCGAACGCCTCCTGGTTCAGCGCGTTCACGCAGGTGAGGACCGGCACGCCGAGGGTGATGGCCTCGCCGATCAGCATGCGGAAGCCTGCGCCGCAAGCCTCCTGCTTGCCGAACTTGTTGACGATCAGCAGGTCCGCCGCCGGGCCGAAGGACGCGCCGACCCGGGCGACCGCCATCTCAAGCGCGCCGCTGTCCAGCCGGCAGCCACGCGCGCCAAGGCCGAGGCTTTGCGACACCCGGATCTCGGATCCCTCCGGCAGGATCCTGATGTCCATGTCGCAGCGCCGGCCGTCGTGCCGGTCGCGGTTGACCTGAATGGCGCCGTGAACCCGAACGCCCTGGGCGATCAGGCGCTCGGCCACGGTGCTCAGGACGATGTCGCCGACGCCGCGATGCTCGGACCGGATGTAGCCCACGAGGGGCCGTTCGACCGGGAGGGCGTCTGCGATCAAGCCAACGGTCTTGGCAGCAAAGGCGGTCATTGAGCGTCGCGGCAGAGGATCGTCCCGCCGTCCCCAGCTGCGAAATACCGGCCTGTGCCCTCCACGGCGATGGCCCGCAAGCCAGCTGTTGTACCTGTCGGGTCCATGTGCCACCGCTGTCCGTCGTACCGGGCGGCGGCACCTGCGGCTCCGACGGCCACGACGTCGCTCTCGGTCCCGGTCAGCGCCAGCAGGTCGTTGCGAGCCCGGGCCGGGGTGATGTGCCAGCGCGATCCGTCGAAATGGCCGATAGTGCCCGACAATCCGACGACGAAGATGTCGCTCAGCGACCGCCCCCAGACGTCGAACAGGAAATGTTCGGTGCCGGCGTTGAATTCGTCCCAGCGCGTACCGTTCCACCGCATTATCTGGCCGAAGTCCCCGACGGCCAGAAGATGCTCTGCATCCATCCCCCAGAGGCCATAAAGCGCACTCTTGGTGCCGGACGGCATCCGCTCCCAGCTGTCGCCGGCCCAATGCAGGACAAGGCCCTCGTCCCCGGCGGCAAAGATCTGTCCGTTTCCGTCGGTCCACATCGACAGGATCGTGACGTCCATGTGCAGATCGAAGTGCATGCGCCAGCGCGTGCCGTCGAAATGGTGGATTTCGCCCAGCTGACCGGCCGCCAGCAATCCGCCGTCCGGGGCGCGCGCCAGATCGTGGATGCCAAGCGCGCCTGCGGGCGGCAGCGCTTCCCACTGGCCGCGATCATGGACCAGAACGGTGCCTTCCTCGCCGCAGGCAAAGAGCATGTCCTGATCGGGATCATGCCACATCCCCCAAAGCTGGCGGTCGGTGCCGCTTGTCATTTCGGACCAGTTCGACGGGTCTTCTCCGGGCTGGATGGCGGGGGCGAAACAGGTCAGCGCCGCGCTGTCGCCCACGAGGAGACTGCCGTAATCGCCGACGGCCATCAGGTCCCCCGAGGGCAGGTCGACCAGCCCCAGAAGGTCGTGGCCAGTGCCGCTTTGCAAACGGACGGCGCGGTTGTCGCCGATCAGGTGGATCTGTCCCGCATCGCCAAGCGTCACAACGCCCTTGTTCGTGCGGCCGAGAGCCCGGAAGCGGCTGAACTCCGTATCGGAGAACTGTTTTTCAAAGCGCTCGCCGTCCCACAGGACAAGATCGCCGCGAAACCCGTTGGCCTGGATGAAATAGCGCCCTCCGGCCAGCAGAACGCGCCCGTCGGGCAGGGCCAAAGCGGCCGTGAAATTGGAGGCCACAGGGCAATCGAGCGCCTGCCAGGTGCCGCCTGTGCCGCGCAGAACCACGGTGCCGTCGCCGCCTGCGGCCATCACGCGCCCATCGTCGAGGCAAATCACCGCCCGCAAATGCGCATGGGTGCCGGCGTCTTCGACCAGCCAGTCGGTGCCGTCGAACCGTAGCACCATGCCGCGATCCCCCACGGCCCAGGCCTGCCCGTCCGGGCCGCCGCAAATGGCAAAGAGCGGCGTGTTTTCGTCGACGGAGGCGTATTTGCCTTTTGCATCGACCACGCAGCCGCGCATCTGGCTCCAGACCTCTCCGTCATGGTGCAGGATCAGGCCCATCCACCCGACGGCCCAGAGATTTGACCGATCCGTCCCCCACAGCGCGTGGATCGGCACGGGGGCCGGGCAGGCCATACGGGTCCAGTCCTCGCCATCGAAATGGTTGATCGCGCCATGGTCTCCGACCACGAAGAGGCCAGAGTCATCCGCCCAGCCATCCCAGAATACGTCGTCGGCCCCGGCGGGAAGGCCGACAACCGAGTACCAGCCCTGTGCCGTCTCGGGGCGTGCCCCGAACTGGCCGCGGAAAAATCCACGACGTGAAATCGTCTCAGCTGATCCGTCCATTTATCCGCGTTCCTTCACCGGTTGCGAGGCCTGTTTCAGTCTGCTCGCTTCCTGGTTCAGCAGCTCCGAAAGGTCGGCACCCAAGGCACCAGCGGGCAAGGCGGCCAGGGCCTCTTTCAGATCTGCGTCGTTCAGATTCTCGGCAAAGACATCCTGCATCGTGGCGGCGACCGCCTGATGAAACCCGGCGCGCCCCAATGCGGAGACCGCGTCGATCATCGGGTCAAAGGCGCGCGCCACGACGCTGTCGGGCAGCGCGGTCACGATCGGCTCGCCCCGGTCGGACCCAAGTGCCAGTTCGGGCGACAGGGGGATTTCTGCTATCTTGTCGATATCCAGTTTGGCCAGCGCCTCACCGATGCCGGCGTCGGGGAAAAGGTGAAACTCCTCGTGGCAATGCGGGCATTGCACGCCGGCCATGTTCACCACGGCGCCGATGACAGGCAGGCCACGTTCGCGGCAGAAGCGTCCGGCCTTGAGGCTGTCCATCTGGGCCA
>NZ_JAATOS010000015.1:0-33169 GCF_011806505.1 Salipiger sp. HF18
CACAGGCGCTGCGCGGCCTGCGCAGCATCATGCAAGGGGCGGGGGCGGGCGACGCCTTTGCCGATCTCGACAACCGCGAGCCCTCGCTGCCGCCGCATCTCGAAGCGGCGCGGCAGCAGGGCAAGGCGACCGCCTGAGGAGACACCCATGAGCCACCCCCTGATCGCCAGACTGGAGACCGAGTTCGGCTGGCCGCGCCTCGCCACCATGGACGAGGTCAAAGCCTTCACCACCGCCCCCGGCGCGCATTGCCTCTTCGTGCCGGGTGACCCCGCCCGCAATCTCGAAAGCGCCGACGTGGCGGTGATCCTGCCCGAGTTGCACATGACCTTCCAGCGGGCCTTCGACTGTGCCGTCGTGGACGATGCCATCGAGGCCCAGCTGCGCGAGGCCACCGGCGTGCTCAAGACGCCCTCGCTGATTTTCTTCCGCGACGGCCAGCCGCTCGGCGGCATTCCCAAGGTGCGGGACTGGGACGACTACATGGCCCGCATCCCGCAGATCCTCAACGCCATCCCGGCCCCGGCCGCCTGACGGAGACAGACATGGTCAGCAATTTCCACATGCCCCCCGTCGGTTACGGCCCCGGCTCGCAGCCCGAGGACGAGACGCTCGAATACATGCCGATGCCGCAGGACATGCGCACCTTCTCCGCGCATTTCCCCGAGGTCGAGGATGCCGAGGGGCTCGCCCCCGCGATGACCCTCATGGCGCGCGTCGCCGACGCCGCCGACCGGGTGGCCGCGGGCGGCAAGCCCGAGCGCTTCGACCTGACGCCGCTCGACACCGCCAACCGCCGCCTGATCGCCGAGACCATGGGCGAGGGCGAGGTCGCCATGAAGATCCGCGGCCTTCCCGCGATCCGCGCGCAGGAGTCGGTCTTTGCCGGGATCTGGGTGCTGAACGGCGCGGGGCTCGACGCCATCGAGGTGGCAAGCGCGCCGTCCGACGCCCGCAGCCGCGCCTTCGAACCCCACCGCCGCGCCACCGGCGACAAGCCGGGCGCGGGCGTCGTCAACGCACCGGCGCTGCTGGTCGAGCTTCAGGACAAGAGCGCCACCTACGCCGCGACGCGCGAGCTGCACGTGGTGAACCTCACGCTGCTGCCGCACACCGAGGGCGATCTGGCGTGGCTCGACGCGCGGCTGGGCGAGGGCTCGACCGACATCCTGTCGCGCGGCTACGGCAATTGCCGGGTCACCGCGACGGCGCTGCCCCACGTCTGGCGCGTGCAGTTCTTCAACTCGATGGACTCGCTGATCCTCGACACCTTCGAGGTTACCGACATGCCCGAAGTCGCGCTCGCCGCCGCCGAGGACCTGAGCGACAGCGCCGGGCGGCTGCGCGAAGTGCTGGAGGCGATCCGATGAGCTTCGAGGGCAGCTATCTCGGCGCCAACGACCGGATCTCGGAGCAGGCGATCATGGAGTGCAAGATCTGCTGGACGCCCTACGAGCCGGCGGAGGGCGACGACACGCGACAGGTCGAGCCCGGCACGCCGTTCTCGGCGCTGCCCGAGGACTGGTCCTGCCCCAACTGCTCGGCGCCGAAAGAGCAGTTTATGGTGCTCGAGGACCCCGGCGCGCCGGACATCCTCGAGGCCTCGCGCATCCGCGCGGCGACCGACCGGCTCGCGGCCGACTTCCGCGAGGTCTACAACGCCAAGATGCGCGACGTGCCGATCGTCAACAAGGCGCTGCAGGTCGAGGCGGTGGCGTTCCGGAAGCACGGTGACTGCCTGCTCGGCGTGCTGGTCAGCCAGTGGTTCATGAACCTCGTGCTGCTGCCCGACGCGGGGCAGGACTGGTCGGGCCTTCGCGCGGGCGAGAAGGAGGTGATCTCCTTCCCCTCGGGCGATTACGAGTTCATCCACAACACGCGCGAGCTGACCGGCGGCTACAAGGCCTGCTCGCTGTTCTCGCCGATGCACGAGTTCACCCGCCAGAAGGACGCCACCGACGTGGCCCGCGCGGTGATGGTGGCGCTGTTCCAGGAAGAGCACCGGGCCGAGACCGACCGCTCGGCCGAGATCCGCGCCGCGCGCGAGGATGAACTGGCGGCGGTCGACGCTGCCGCCGAGGCCGAAGAGGCTCCGGTCGATCCCGCACCCACCCGCCGTGCCGTCCTGACCGGCGGCCTGTCGCAGGACGCGGCAGAGGTGAGGGACGCGGGCTGATGCTCGACACGCGCCCCCGAACCCGGCTCATTGCCCAGCCCGCCACGCCCCACCCGGTGGCGCACCTCCTGCTGGGCAAGCCGGTCGCAGAGGCGGAGGGGCTGTTGCAGCGGCTCTTCAACCTTTGCCGAGGGGCGCAGGCGGCGGCGGTGTCGGCCGCGCTGGGGAGCCGGGGGGCCGATCCCGCCGCCGCCATCTGCGAGGACAGTCTTCGCGACCATCTCCTGAAGTTCTTCATCACCTGGCCCGGCCTGCTGGACCTGCCGCCGCAGCCGCTGCCGGTCGGGTGGCGCGCGGGCGGCGACGCGCTGCTGGGGCAGCTCTTCGGGTCCGAAGCCGTGGCGCCGCAGACGCCGGATGCCTTTGCGACGTTCCTCGGCGGGGGCGGCCCGCTCGCCGCGCCGCTGGCCCGGATCGCCGCGCTCTTCGCGCCGGGCGAGGCGGTGTCGGGCGTGCTGCCGGGCGTCAGCTTCGACACGATCTGGGAGCGGGACGCGCAGGAGAACTCCGTTGCCGCCCGTCACGCCGCCCACCCGGTGATGCGCCACATCGAGGCCAGCCACGGGCGCGGGCCGCTCTGGCGCGCCACCGCGCGGCTCTACGACATCGCGGCGGTGGCACGGGGCATCCTGCCCGCCATCGAGGCCCGGGATGCGCGGGCGCTTGTTCCGGCGGCGCGCGGGGCCTATGCCATTCATATCGTGGCCGAAGACGGTCGCGTCACCGCGTTCGACCGGGTCACGCCCACCGATGCGCTGCTGGCCGAGCGAGGCATCCTCGCCCGGTCACTCGCCACGCTGCCGGCGGAGAAGAGGGGGCTGGGCGCGCTGCTGCTCGACATTCTCGACCCGTGTTCGCCGGTGTCCCTGACGGAGGTCCGGGATGCATGAGATGTCGCTCTGCGAAGGCATTCGCCGGGTCGTGGACCAGGCGGCCTCGGATCCCGGTATCGCACGGGTGACCCGGGTGCGGCTCGAGATCGGGCGCTTCGCGGGCGTCGAGAAACCGGCGCTGGAATTCGCCTGGGAGGTGGTGATGCGCGGCTCCAAGGCCGAGGGCGCGGCGCTGGAAATGATCGACCTGCCGGGGCGGGCGCTCTGCTATGACTGCATGGAGACGGTGGAGATCGAGCACAGGCTCGACCCCTGCCCGAACTGCGGCGGCGGCAAGCTGATGCCCGATGGGGGCGACGAGATGAGAATCAAGGATATGGAGGTTATCTGATGTGCACGGTTTGCGGATGCGGGACGGGGTCCGTCGAAGGCCAGTCCCATGATCACCACCACGGCCACGAGCACGGGCATGGCGGGCACCATCATCATGGGCACGATCACCATCACCACGGCGCGGGTCACACCCACCGTCACGAAGAAGGTGATGCCCATCATCACCATGGCGACGGTCACGCCCACGACCACCCTCACGGGCACCACCACGGCGCCCACGGCGACATCCACTTCGGCCAGGGCGCCGCGGGTGTCGCGGTCGGCAACATGAGCCAGGAGCGGCTGATCGAGATCGAGACCGGGATCCTGTCGGAAAACGACCGCTACGCCGCCGCCAACCGCGCACGGCTTGCGGGGCAGGGCGTCTTCGCGGTCAACCTCGTGTCCTCGCCCGGCTCGGGCAAGACCACGCTTCTCTGCGCCACCATCCGTGCGATGACCGCCGACGGCGGGGGCGACGTGGCGGTGATCGAGGGTGACCAGCAGACCAGCAACGACGCCGACCGCATCCGCGAGACCGGGGCGCCTGCGGTGCAGGTGAACACCGGCAAGGGCTGCCACCTCGACGGCCACATGGTGGGCCATGCGCTTGACCACCTGCACCTGCACGATGGCGCCACGCTCTTCATCGAGAACGTCGGCAACCTTGTCTGCCCCGCCGCCTTCGACCTCGGCGAGGATGCCAAGGTGGCGATCCTCTCGGTCACCGAGGGCGAGGACAAGCCGCTGAAATACCCCGACATGTTCACCGCCGCACGCATCGCGCTGCTGAACAAGATCGACCTCGCGCCGCATTGCGACGTGGATCTCGACCTCTACGAGGCGAACCTGCGCCGGGTGAACCCGACCATCGAGATCGTCCGCGTCTCGGCCCGCACCGGCGAGGGGCTCGACCAGTGGATCGGCTGGCTGCGCAGCGAGGCCGCCGCCAAGCGTCTCGCGCAGGCCGCTGAATAATGGCCGCGCCCAGCCTTCCCACGGTGCTCGTCGTAGACGACGAACCGTTCTCGGTCGCCTCCATGCGGATGGCGCTCGAGGACGATTTCCACGTGCTCGAGGCCACCGACGCCGAAGAGGCGTGGCGGCTGATGGAAGAGAACTGGGTGCAGGTCGTGGTCTCGGACCAGAGGATGCCGGGGCGGACGGGGGTCGAGCTGCTCTCGGACGTGCGCGACCGCTGGCCCGAGACGGTGCGCATCATCGTCACCGGCTACACCGAGAGCTCGGACATGATCGACGCCATCAACAAGGCGGGGATCTACCAGTTCATCACCAAGCCGTGGCATCCTGACCAGTTCCTGATGGCGGTGCGCAACGCCGCGCGGCTTTTCGAGCTGAGCCGCGAGCATGAGCGCATGTCGCTCGAGATGCGCTATCTCGGGAACACCGCCGCGCAGAAGCTTCAGGCGCGCCGCCAGCAGGCACAGGAGGCCTCGGGCTTCGACAAGGTGCTGCGGGGCGTGGACTCCCCCCTCAACCCGACGATCTCGCTCGCCCGGCAATACGCCAGCTTCGAGGTGCCGGTGCTGATCTCGGGCGAGGCCGGGACCGGCAAGACCGACCTCGCGCGGGCCATGCATTTCGGATCGTTGCGCGGCGACCGGCCGTTCTACAAGCTCAACTGCGCGGGCATGTCCGACGACGTGCTGGCGGCCGAGCTCTTCGGGGCCAAGCGCGGCGCGGTGCCGGGGGCGGTGCAGGCCAAGGCGGGGATGCTGCAGCGCGCCGACCGCGGCACGCTGTTCCTCAACGGTGTCGATGCGCTCAGCCCCGCGATGCAGCTCCAGCTTCTGCACCTCGTGAGCGAAGGCGGCTTCCAGCCCATCGGCGGGCACGAGACCCTGACCTCGGGCGCGCGGCTGATCTTCGGCGCCCACCGCGACCTGCGGCCGCTCTGCGCGCGGGGCCAGTTCCGCAGCGACCTGTTCTACGAGATGGCGGTGACCGAGCTTGCGATGCCGCCGCTCAGGGCGCGGGTGCCGGACATCGCGATGCTGGCCGAACGCATGCTGCACGAGGTGGCCGAGACCCATGGCAAGCCGGTGCGGGGCCTGTCGCGCCCGGCGCTGGAATTCCTCGAGAGCTACGACTGGCCGGGCAACCTGCCCGAGCTGCGAAACGAGGTGACGCGGATGCTGATCCTCGCGCAGGACATGACGCTGGGGCCCGAGCTGATCTCGCGCCACATCCTGCAGGCGGGCAACCACGGCGATCTCGCCGCCGGCGAGAAACCGGTGAGCGGCACCGATCTCTGCACGCTGGAAGGCACGCTCAAGGACCGGGTCGAGCTGATGGAGATGCGCATCCTCGGCGAGACGCTGACCCGGCTGAAATGGAACAAGTCGAAGGCGGCGGCAGAGCTCGGGCTCTCTCGCGTCGGGCTGCGCGCCAAACTGGACCGCTACGGCATCGAGCCGCACGCGACCGTTACGGAGGAGGACTGAGCCATGTGTCTGGGAATTCCCGGCCAGATCGTCGAGATCACCGACGAGGCCCGCCTGATGGCGATGGCCGACGTCTCGGGCGTGAAGCGCGAGGTCTCTCTGGCGCCGGTCTCCGACCGCCCGCTCGCCGATCTGCTGGGCGAATGGGTGCTGATCCACGTGGGCTTTGCCATGGCGGTGATCGATGAACACGAGGCCGCCGAGACGCTCGAGGCGCTGCGGGGGCTTGGCGAGGCGCAGGAGGCGCTTGAAGCGATGGAGCAGGGCGCGCGCGCCTTTGACGAGCCGGTGCGGGAGGGTGCGCAGTGAGATACGTCGAGGAATTCCGCGACCCCAAGGCCGCCAAGGGCGTGCTGGCGGCCATCGCCCGCGTCGCGTGCCAGATCGGCGCAACGCGGGAAGAGCCCGTCCGCATCATGGAGATCTGCGGCGGGCACACCCACGCCATCTTCCGCTACGGGCTCGACAAGCTCGTGCACGAGGGCATCGAGTTCATCCACGGCCCCGGCTGCCCGGTCTGCGTGCTGCCCATGAGCCGCGTCGACGAATGCGTCGAGATCGCCGAGCGTCCGGGCGTGATCTTCACCACCTTCGGCGATGCCATGCGCGTTCCCGGCTCGCGCAAGTCGCTGATGCAGGCCAAGGCCGACGGCTGCGACATCCGCATGGTCTATTCGCCGCTCGACGCGCTGGAACTGGCGCGGCGCAATCCCGACCGCGAGGTGGTCTTCTTCGGACTGGGCTTCGAGACCACCACGCCCTCGACCGCGCTGACGATCCAGCAGGCGGCGCGCGAGCGGATCGGCAATTTCACCGTCTTTTGCAACCACATCACCGTGCCGCCGCCGATCAAGGCGCTGCTCGACGATCCGCACATGAAGCTCGACGGTTTCGTCGGGCCGGGTCACGTGTCCATGGTGATCGGCATTCACCCCTATGATTTCATCGCCCGCGACTACGGCAAGCCCATCGTCGTGGCGGGGTTCGAGCCGCTCGACCTGCTGCAATCGGTGCTGATGGTGCTGGAACAGATCCGCGACGGGCGCGCCGAGGTCGAGAACCAGTATGCCCGCGTGGTGCCCGAGCACGGCAACCCGGTCTCGCTTGCGGCCATAGCCGAGGTCTACGAGGAACGCCCGTCGTTCGAATGGCGCGGGCTGGGCGAGATCGACGCCTCCGGTCTGCGTATCCGCGAGGCCTACCGCGCCTACGACGCCGAGGAGAAGTTCGGGATCGGCTACGCCGTGGGCCGCGCCAAGGTCGAGGAGCCCGAGGGCTGCGCCTGCGGGGCAGTGATGACCGGCCGGATCAAGCCCACCGCCTGCCCGCAGTTCGGGCGCGGCTGCACGCCCGACATGCCGCTCGGCGCGCTGATGGTCTCCTCCGAGGGCGCTTGCGCCGCCTACTGGACCTACGGCGGCGCGCGCGTCGCCTCGGAGACGGAGCCGGCGGAATGAACATGCCTTCCAAACCCTCCCGTCTGCGCGGGGAGCGCGTGACCCTGGCCCATGGCGGCGGCGGTCGCGCGATGCGCGACCTAATCGAAGAGGTCTTCACCGGCGTCTTCCGGCCCGAGAGCGGCGAGGATCAGGCGCGGCTGAGCTCGGACGCGCTGCAGGTGCCGGGCGCGCGGCTGGCCTTCACCACGGACAGCTACGTGGTGACGCCGGTGGAATTTCCCGGCGGCGACATCGGCAAGCTCGCGGTCTGCGGCACGGTCAACGATCTTGCCGTCGGCGGGGCGCAGCCTCTGTGGCTCTCGGCCTCCTTTATCATCGAGGAAGGCTGCGAGATCGCGCTGCTGCGCCGGATCGTGGCCAGCATGGCGCGCGAGGCCGAGGCGGCGGGGGTGAAGATCGTCACCGGCGACACCAAGGTGGTCGAGAAGGGCTCCTGCGACACGGTGTTCATCACCACCTCGGGCGTGGGCGTGATCCCTCCGGGGCGCGATCTGGGTGCGGTGCACATCCGGCCCGGGGACGTGGCGATCGTGAACGGCGTGCTGGGCGACCATGGCGCCACGATCCTGGCCGCGCGCGGCGATCTGGCGCTGTCGGCGCCGCTGCAGTCCGATTGCCAGGCGCTGGGCCACCTGATGGCAGCGGTCGCCGGGGCCTGCCCCAACCTGCGGGCCGCGCGGGACGCGACGCGCGGCGGTCTGGCCTCGGCGCTGAACGAGATGGCCGAGGCGGCGGGCGTGTCGGTGGAGCTCGACGAGGCCTCGCTGCCCCTGCGCCCGGAGGTGAAGGGCATGTGCGAGATCCTCGGTCTCGACCCGCTCTACCTGGCGAACGAGGGCGCGCTTGTGCTCTTCGTGCCCGAGGCAGAGGCCGACGCGGCGCTGGCCACCATGCGCGCGCTGCCATCGGGGCGCGCGGCGGTCATCGTTGGGCGCGCGACGGAGAGGGGCAGCGTCCCGGTGCGTATGACCTCCGCCTTCGGCGGTACGCGCATTGTCGACATGCTGGTCGGAGAGCAACTGCCGCGGATCTGCTGAGGGGAAGACCGGCGCCCGGCGCGAGAAAGGCTGCGGCGGGCCCGAGACCTGCACCCATTCAGCGGAGGCCGCTGAAGCACCAAGTCCAGTTCAGCGCGCCACGACGACCGGACGGCCCTTGTGATGAAGCAGTTCGAAGGGCGTGTCGAAGACGTCGCGCAGGGTCGCCTCGGTGAGCACCAACGCGCTTGCGTCCTGCGCCACGATGCGGCCGTCCTTCATCGCCACGATGTGGTCGGCCCAGCCCGCCGCGGCGTTGATGTCGTGCAGCACGATCACGATGCTGCGCGAGCCATCGCGGGAGAGCGCGTGCAGCCGGGCCATAAGGTCCCTCGCGTGGCGCGGGTCGAGCGCGTTGAGCGGCTCGTCAAGCAGCATCCACGGCGTGTCCTGCGCGTAGGTCATCGCGATGAAGGCGCGCTGGCGCTGGCCGCCCGAGAGCGTGTCGATGGTCCGCCCGGCGAGATCGGTCAGCGCGAAGGCGGTGAGGGCGCGGTCGACCATGGCCTCGTCCTCGGCGCAGGGGCGGCCCTGGTGATGCGGCCAGCGGCCGAAGCTCACCAGTTCGCGCACCTTGAGGCGGCTGACCAGCGCGGGGGACTGCTGCAGCAGCGCCACCAGCCGCGCGCGCTGCCGGTGCGGCACGGCGAAGGGGTCGTGGCCGTCGATCCTCACGCTGCCCGAGGCCGGTTTCTCGAGCCCCGAGATGCAGTGCAGCAGCGTCGACTTGCCGGCGCCGTTCGGGCCGATCAGCGCGGTGATGCCGCCGCGCTCGAGCGTGGTCGAGATGTCGTGCAGGATCGGCGTGGACCCGGCGGAATAGCTGAGCGAGGAGACCTCGATCATCTGCGCCTCCGTTTGAGGACGAGGACAAGGAAGAGCAGCCCGCCGAAGAGCTCGACGATGACCGCAAGCGCCGACTGGCTGCCGAGCAGGCGTTCGAAGACGAACTGGCCCGCGACGAGGATCAGCGCGCCGATGATCGCGGAGGCCGGGATCAGGACGGCGTGGCGATGGGTGCCGGTGACCTGCCGGGCGAGGCTCGCGGTCAGCAGGCCGAGGAAGGTGATCGGCCCCACCAGCGCGGTCGAGACCGAGACCATCGCCGCCATCAGCAGGAGCGAGATCATCACCACGCGGTCGTGGTTCAGCCCCAGCCCGCGGGCGGTCTGGCGTCCGAGCCCGGCCACGTCGAGCGCCGGCCCCATGCGCAGCGCCGCGGCCAGCGCCGCCAGCAGCACCACCGCCGCGACGGCGAGCTGCTGCGGATCGACCCGGCCGAAGCTCGCGAACATCGCCTGCTGCACCACCGCGTAGTCGGAGGGGTCCATCATCCGCTGCACCATCTCTGCAAGGCCGCGCAGCAGCACGCCGAGGATGATGCCGGTGAGGATCATGCGGGTCACGTCGCGGGCATCGCGCCGCAGGAGCAGGCCGAAGAGCAGCGCCGAGGCGGCGGCTAGAGCCACCAGCTCGACGCCGAAGCGGACCGAGGCGGGGATCATCGTCACGCCGACGCCGCCAAGCGTCGCCACCAGAAGCGTCTGCAGCAGCACGAAGAGCGCGTCGAAGCCCACGAGGCCCGGGGTCAGCAGCCGGTTGCCCGCGACGGTCTGGAAGAGGATCGTCGCGGCGCCGGTGGCGGCGCCCACGCAGACCAGCGCACCGAGCTTGGCGGCGCGCAGCCCGAGGATGAAGCCCACCGGCGCGCGCAGCTGCCACGCCAGGAACGCTCCGCAGAGCGCCAGCAGGGCGAGGCCCAGCCAGAGGAGGCGACGCTCAGCCATGCCGACGGCCCGGCGCGGCGTGCAGCAGCCAGAGGAAGACGCCGGCGCCGAAGACCGCAATCACGGTGGCGGCGGGGATCTCGAACGGGTAGCGCAGCAGCCGGCCGATGACATCGGCGGCCAGCAGCAGCACGCCGCCCCCGACCGCGATCAGCGGCAGGTTGGCGCGCAGGTTGTCGCCGCGCCAGCGGGCCACGAGGTTCGGCGCGACCAGCCCGACGAAGGGGAAGCTGCCGACGGTCACCAGCACCAGCGCGGTGATCACCGAGACCACGACGAGCCCGAGCGCGCGGGTCTGCGCGTAGTCGAGCCCGAGGCTGCGGGCCTGCGCCTCGCCCAGCCCGAGGATGGTGACGCGGTCAGCGATGAAATAGAGCAGCGCGGCAAGGGCGGCGATGCCCCAGAGCCACTCGTAACGACCCATCATGACGCCCGAGAACTCGCCCAGCCGCCACGCGCCGAGATATTGCATGAGATCGGCGGACCACGCCATCCAGACGCCGATGGCGCCGAGGATGCCGCCGTAGACCATGCCGACGATCGGCAGCAGCATCGGGTCCTCACGCGGGAGCCGTGTCGCCAGCGCGAGATAGCCCGCCATGCCGACCAGCGCTGCGGCGGCAGCGATCAGCATCTTGCCCGAAACGGCCATGCCCGGCGCCAGCAGCGTCACCGCCAGCAACCCCAGCATCGAGGCCTCGGGGGCACCGGTGAGCGAGGGCTCGACCAGCCGGTTCTGCACGACCTGCTGCACCACGACCCCGGCCAGCGCCAGCCCCGCGCCCGCCAGCAGCGCGGCGGCGGTGCGGGGGATGCGGCTGACCATCAGGAGCCAGCCGGCGTCATCCCCGAAACTGGCCGCGCCGAGCGAGAGGCTCAGCGCGATCAGCCCGGCAAGGGCGGCAATGGTGAGGGGCCAGGGGCGCAGCAAGGGCTGTCAGCTTTCCGAGGTGCCGAAGGCCGAGATGATCTCGTCGAGCGTGTGCATCATCGAGCTGGCACCGCCACCCGAGATATACATGGGCGCGGCGTCGAGATAGAGGATATGGCCCTGCTGCGCGGCCTTGCTGCGGGCCACCAGCGGGTTGTCGAGCGTCGCCTGCGCGGACTGGCTGTCGGCGTTGATCGCCGCGCCGCGATCGATCACCAGAAGCCAGTCGGGGTCGGTCTCGGCGATGAACTCGAACGAGATCGCCTGGCCGTGGGTGTCGTCCTCGAGCCCCGGGTGCGCCTCGGGCAGGTCGAGCGCGCCGTGCAGCCAGCCGAAGCGGCTGTTCGCACCATAGGCCGAGATCTTGCCGCCGTTGGTCAGGACGATGAGGCCGGTGCCCTTGCCGGCCACGGCCTCCTTGGCCTCGGCGAGCTTGGCGTCGAGGTCTCCGGTCAGCGCCTCGGCCTCGGCCTGCTTGCCGAAGAGCTCGCCGAAGGCTTTGATGCGGGCGCGGGTCTGCTCGACCATGCCTTCGCCCCAGATCGTCATGTCGATGGTGGGAGCGATCTGGCTCAGCGCGTCGACCTGCGCCGAAGAGCGGCCGCCGGCGATGATCAGGTCGGGCTGCATCACCGCGAGCGCCTCGAAGTCGGGCTCGAACATGGTGCCCACGGTCTCGGCCGAGGCGACCACGTCGTCGATGCCGCTCAGGTACAGGGGCTGCGGGATGCCGGCGATGGGCTGTCCGAGCGCGTGCAGCGTGTCGATCGAGGGGGCATCGAAGACGACGACGGTCTCGGGCGCGGTCTCGAGCTCGGCGCTGCCGGTCGCGGTGTCGATGGAGACGGTCTCGGCGGCGGCGGAAACGGCGGTGGCGCAGGCAACAAACCCTGCGAGCAGCAGAGGACGCATTCAGGTGCTCCCGGTCAGAAGTGGGTGCGTGGCGTGGCGTGCGGCCGGCTCCGCTAGGATGGCGATTTGATACCGGATTGTTCTCCGGAGCCGCAATGCGTAATCTGACCTAAATGATCAACTTTTGGAGTGCCGCCATGCCAATGCGCGAAACCGGGACGTTCGAGACGCCAAATGCATCGAAATACCTCCAGCAGCTCTGCAAGCATTTTGCCCACAAGGTGCCGGTGGACTACGACGCGGCGCGGGGCGAGGCCTCCCTGCCGACGGGGCCCGCGGTGATGACCGCGACCGGGGAGGCGCTGCGCATCGAGATCAGCGCCGAGAGCGACGAGGGCATGGCGAAGGCCCGCTTCATCATCGACGATCACCTCAAGCGCTTCGCCCATCGCGAGGCCTTCGAAGGCATGGCCTGGACCGCCGCCTGATCCTGTCTCAGCGAGGTGTCTTGGCAGGGGCGAACCCAAAGCGGAGCGGGCCTCGCGGTCCGCTCCCGTCGTTTTGCCAGTGCGGAAGCGGCGGTCAGAAGTGCATCTTCGCGGTCACGAGGAAGGTCCGGCCCGGCTCGGTCAGCGGCACCTAGGAGCCGGTGAAATCGAGCCCGTCCGAGCTGCGGCTCGCGCAGGTCCGGTCGAAGAGGTTGCGCACGTCGAGCCGCAGTTCGAGGGTTTCTAAGCTGCGCGGCGTGTAATTCTCCCGTCCGGTCAGCGTGCCAGCGCCAGCAGTCCGGGCACGTCGAGATGCGCCTCCATGTGGTCGGCGAGCGCGTCCAGAACCGTCTCGACCGTGGCACCGTAACGCCCCGAGGCGCTGACGCCGAACCCCGCGAGCCAGGCGGCGCGGAAGGCGTCGTCGCGGAACATGCCGTGCAGGTAGCTGCCGGTGACCCGGCCGTCAGCGCTAGTGGCGCCCTCAGGGCGGCCGTTCACGTGGGCGAAGGGGCGGGCGAGGTCGGGGCCGTCGCTGCGGCCGATGTGGATCTCGTAGCCGTCGAAGGGCAGGCCGGTCGCCGCGTGGGTGGCGCGGGTCTCGGTCAGGCGCTTGTCGCCGGTCATTACCGTGTCGATCTGCAAGAGTCCCAGGCCCGCGTCCTGTCCCGGGGCGCCTTCGATGCCGTCGGGGTCGGCGACGCTCTGTCCCAGCATCTGGTAGCCGCCGCAGATCCCCAGCACGTGCCCGCCGCGGCGCAGGTGGGCGGCGAGGTCCACGTCCCAGCCCTGCGCCCGCAGGAAGGCAAGGTCGCCCCGCGTCGACTTGCTGCCGGGCAGGATCACCACGTCGGCATCGCCGGGAATGGCGCGGCCCGGCCCCAGCATGGTGAGCCGCACGCCGTCTTCCTGCGCCAGCGGGTCGAGGTCGTCGAAATTTGCAACGCGCGAGAGCGCGAGGCAGACCACGTGCAACCCGTTCGTCCGGCGGGGGGCGTGCAGGTCGAGCGCGTCCTCCGCGGGCAGCTTCCACGCGTCGGGGAACCACGGCAGCACGCCGAAGCCGCGCCAGCCGGTGCGCGCCTCGATCAGCCGGTAGCCGTCGTCGAAGAGCCGCGGGTCACCACGGAAGCGGTTGATGAGGAACCCCGCGATCATCGCGTTGTCCTCGTCCGAGAGCACCGCCTGCGTGCCCACCACCTGCGCGATGACGCCGCCCCGGTCGATGTCGCCGGCCAGCACCACGGGCACCCCGGCGGCGGTGGCAAAGCCCATGTTGGCAATGTCGTTGGCCCGCAGGTTGACTTCGGCCGGGCTGCCCGCGCCTTCGACGATCACGAGGTCATGCGCCGTGCGCAGCCGCTCGAAGCTCTCGAGCACCGCGCCGCGCAGCTTCGGCTTCAGTTCGGCGTAGCGGCCTGCCTCGGCACGCGCGATGCGCCGTCCCTGCACGACCACCTGCGCGCCGGTGTCGGTCTCGGGCTTCAGCAGCACCGGGTTCATGTCGGTGTGCAGCGGCAGTCCGCAGGCCAGCGCCTGCAGCGCCTGCGCCCGCCCGATTTCGCCCCCGTCCGAGGTGACCGCGGCGTTGTTGGACATGTTCTGAGGCTTGAAGGGTGCCACCGACAGGCCGCGCCGCCGCGCCGCCCGGCAGAGCCCGGCGACCAGCATCGACTTGCCCACGTTCGATCCGGTGCCCTGTATCATCAGCGCCGGCATCAGGCGTGCCCTGCCGCGTGTCGTGGTGATCCCATGTCCAGGCTCCCTTCCGCTTCGGCACTTGGTAGCCGCGCCCACCGCCCGGTGCAATCGGGCGGTGCTGCCCGGTTTCCCGGCAGCGCCCCGGGGGCCGTTCCAAAGCCGGGATCACGATGCTTGACAGGTGGCGGACAAGTCAGTCACGCTCGAATAACGGATTTATTGACCGATAATCGGATATACATGGCGCGCGATACCAGTCTCTCGGCCGGCAAGGCCATTGTCGTTTTCAAGGCGATCTGCGATTTTGCGCGGCCCTGCTCGATCGCCGACATCGCCGCTGCCGTGGGCTACCCGCGCACCGTGACGGTGCGGATGATCGCCACGCTCGAAGATCACGGCTTCATCGAGCGCGGCCGCCACACCGGGCTCTACGCGGTGAGCCCGGCGCTGCTGCACCACGTGCAGAAGGCGCTGGCCCACAACCCGGTGCTCAGCCGGGTCGAGCTCATCATGCGCGACATCGTCAACCAGACCGAGGACACCGCGCTCTACATGATCCGCAGCGGCGACAAGGCGCTGGTGATGCAGCGGGTCGAGGGCTCGGCGCCGGTGCGCATCTTCGCCTCCGAGGTGGGGATGGAGCTGCCGCTGCATTGCGGCGGCGCGCCGCTGGCGCTGCTGGCCTATGCCCCCGAAGCCGAGGTCGAGTCCTATCTCGCGACGCCTCTGGTCAAGCGGACCGAGCACACGATGACCGACCCGGCGGCGCTGCGCTCGCGGCTGGCCTCGGTGCGGGCGGCGGGCTTCTCGGTCGGGGACGAGGATCTCTTCGACTACGTGGTCGCGGTCGGCGCGCCGATCTTCGACGGGGACGGCACGCTCGCGGGCGCGGTGAGCGTCGGCAACATCATCCAGAGATACACGCCCGAGCGGGTTCAGGAGGTCGGACGGATCCTCATGGACACGATCGCAAAATACTGACGGGGACGGGACGGATGGGGAAAACAGCAACAAAGGCCATGGCCGTCGCCCCGCAGCCGGAAGCGGCGGAATGCGGCGTCGAAGTGCTGCGCGCCGGCGGCAACGCGGTCGACGCGGCCATCGCCATGGCCTTTGTCCAGGGCGTCGTCGACCCGCTGATGTGCGGCATCGCGGGCTTCGGCAGCATGGCGGTCTGGAACGCCTCGGACGGGGCGCATGAATACATCGACTTCCATGCCCCGGCGCCCGCCGCCGCGACCCCCGACATGTGGGAGCACCTGATCGAGGGCGAGGCCCGCGACGGCTTCGGCTTCACGCTCGAGGGGCGGGTCAACGACATCGGCTACCGCTCGATCTGCGTGCCGGCTTCGCTGCGCGCCTACGCCACCGCGCACGAGCGCCACGGGCGACTGCCCTGGGCCGACCTGCTGAGCCAGGCGATCCGCTGGGCGGGCGAGGGCTGGGTGGTGCGGCCGCATGTGCACGGTTGGTGGTCGCAACCCTCGGACATGGGGCGGGTCGCGAATTACGAGCGCATCGCCTACTCTGACGCGGGGCGCGCGCTTTACTGCCGCGAGGACGGCAGCCCCAAGCAGGTGGGCGACCGCGTGGTGAACCCCGACCTGGCCCGGACCCTGCGCACCATCGCGCACGAGGGTGCCGGCAGCTTCTATACTGGCAGCATCGCCGAGGTGATCGCCGCCGACATGGCGGCGAATGACGCGCTGCTCTCGGCCTCGGACCTTGCCGCCTTCCGGGCGAAGATCCAGAGGCCCATCGAGACCGACTACCGCGGCTACCGCGTCACCACCAACCGCCCGCCGGGCGGCGGGCTGATGCTGGCGGAGATGCTCAACATCCTCGAGAATTTCGACCTCGCCGCGCTGGGCCACAACAGCGCCGAGTACCTGCGCGTGGTCTGCGAGGCGATGAAACAGGCGACCATCGACAAGGACGCCCATATCGGCGACCCGGCTTTCGTCACCGTCCCGATGGAGAGGCTGCTGTCCAAGGGCTATGCAGCCGAGGTCGCAGACCGCATCCGGCGCGGCGACAAGGCCGACGTGCCGCGGTTTTCGCCCGACGGGCCGAGCAAGGACACCACGCAGCTCTGCGTCACGGATCACGACGGCAATTGCGTGAGCATGACCCACTCGCTGGGGATGCCCTCGGGCGTGGTCACGCCGGGGCTCGGCTTCATGTACAACGGCTGCATGGGGGTCTTCGACCCGCGCCCCGGCCACGCGGGCTCGATCGCGCCGGGCAAGGCGCGGTTCAGCTCGGTCTGCCCGTCGATCGTCTTCAGGGACGACAGGCCGGTGCTGGTGATCGGCGCGCCGGGCGCCACGCAGATCGCCATGGGCGTGCTGCAGGCGATGCTCAACGTGCTCGACTTCGGCGCCTCCATGTCAGACGCGGTGAGCTGGCCGCGGTTCTCGGCGACCTCGAACCTCATCGACGTGACGAACCGCATCCCGTGGTCGGTCACCCGCGCGCTGGAGGAACAGGGCTACGGCGTCGTGCGCAGCCCGCAGAGCTACGGCATCGCCTGGGTGCACGGCATCCGGATGACGGGAGCCGGTCCCGAGGGCGGCGCGGATCCGGCCACCGACGGGATGGCGCTGTCATGCTAGGGCTTGCGCGACTGGGTGTTGATCCAGAGCACCTCGGCGGGCTGGGTGCCGACGCATTCGAACCGGTGCGGGCGGGTCGAGGGGAAGCCGAAGCTGTCGCCCTCGGTCAGCAGGTAGACGCGGCCCTCGACCTCGAGCCGTACCGCGCCGCTCAGGACATAGCCCGCGTCGAGCCCCTCGTGGCCGTAGGCCTCGGGGCCGGAACTGCTTTCAGGCGTCATGCGCACCATCATCAGCTGCAGCCCGTCGAGCGCCTTGGGCGTGAGAAGGTGCTTGCGGATGCCCTGCGCGCTGACGTCCATCTCGTGGCCGGTGTCGCGACGGATGACGATGCCGTCAACCTCGTCCGCCGCCGGGTCCGCGAAGAAGTAAGACAGCGGCACGTCGAAGCTCGTCGCCAGCTTGTTCAGCGTGCGCACCGAGGGCGAGGAGAGGTCGCGCTCGATCTGGCTGAGCGAGCCCACCGACAGGCTGGCCCGCGCCGACAGTTCCTTGAGCGAAAGTCCGTGGCTCTTGCGCAGCGCCCGCAGGCGCAGGCCAAGGGTCGAGTCGTTTCGTCCGTGATCTTTCATGCCGCCCTGTCCACTGGCCCTGCCGATCTTGTCCCAGAACATCAAATCTCATGCAAGTTTACGCGAAAATTGAAATTCTCAAGCGTAAAAATGAAAAATAGCTTGCATGGTCGTTATAAAAATGAATTTCTGAACCAAGAAATTCATAAGTGAGGAAGATCGGATGCGCGTCGGGGTGGAAGTCGGAGGAACCTTCACGGATCTCGTGGCCGTTGACGGTGGAGAGATCCAGCTGCGCAAGGTGCCGTCCACGCCGTCGAGCCCGGACATCGGGGTGCTGAACGCGCTCGATCAGGCCGGGGTGGCTCTGTCGGGGGTGGGAGATCTCGTGCACGGCTCGACCGTCGCCACCAATGCCCTGCTCGAGCGCAAGGGCGCCAAGGTGGCCTTCGTCGTCACGCGGGGCTTCCGCGACATCCTCTTCCTGCAGCGCCACGACCGCCGTAACATCTACGACCTGCGCTACAAGCGGCCGCGCCCGGTGGTCGACCGCGCCGATTGCTTCGAGGTGGCCGAGCGGGTCGATGCCTCGGGCGCCATCGTGTCGAAGCTCGACGTGAGTGCCGAGGTCGCCCGCCTCGTGCCGCTGCTGCGCGCCGGGGGCTACAAGTCGGTGGCCGTCTGCCTGCTGTCCTCCTACGCCAACGCCGCCCACGAAGAGGCGCTGCGCGCGGCGCTCAACGCGGCGCTGCCCGAGATGCTGGTGACCGCCTCGGCGGATGTCACCCGCGAGTTCCGCGAGTTCGAGCGCGCCTCGACCGCGACGCTGGCCGCCTACGTGCAGCCGGTGATCGACAGCTACCTGTCGCGGCTCGAGACCGAGCTCGGCACCCGTGGCTTCGCGGCGCGCTTCTCGATCATGCAGTCGAACGGCGGGCGCATCCCCGCGACGGCCATGCGCCGCAACGCCATCTCGGCGCTGTTCTCCGGGCCCGCCGCGGGCGTCGTCGGTGCCATCCGGCAGGCCGAGCGCGCGGGAACGGGCAACGTCATCACCTTCGACATGGGCGGCACCTCGACCGACGTCTGCCTCGTGACCGACGGCAAGCCCGGAATCTCGCCCGATACTGAGCTCGACGGGCTGCCGGTGCGAACCCCGGTCATCGACATCGCGACGGTGGGCGCGGGCGGCGGCTCGCTGGTGTGGATCGACGACGGCGGCATGCTGCGGGTGGGTCCGCGCAGCGCCGGCGCCGAGCCGGGACCGGCCTGCTACGGCAAGGGCGGCACGCTGCCCACCATCACCGACGCCCATGTCATTCGCGGCACCATTCGCCCCGAGGCCTTCCTCGGTGGCACCATGGAGATCGACCGCGCCGCCGCCGAGCGCGCCTTCGAGCCCATCGCGCAGGCGCTGGGCTTGACCGTGGCCGAGGCCGCCACCGCCGCGCTGCGCCTCTCGACCGCCAACATCGTGCGCGCCATCCAGCTCGTCTCGACCGAGAAGGGCAACGACCCGCGCGACTACGCGCTGGTGCCCTATGGCGGGGCCGGGCCGCTGCTGGCCGCCGAGATCGCCGAGGAAATGCAGCTTTCGCGCGTGGTGGTGCCGCCGAACCCCGGGGTGCTCTCGGCCTACGGGCTCATCGCCTCGGACTTCTCCAAGATCACCGCCATCACCCGCCGCTTCGTGGTGGATGCCGATGCGCCGGAAAAGGTCCGTGCCGCCCATGCCGAGATGGAGGCCGCCGCTCGCGCCGATTTCGAAAGCTACGGGCTCAAGAACGGGCTCAGCTTCGAATTTGTTGCCGACATGCGCTTCGTGGGCCAGGCATTCGAGGTGCCGGTGGAGCTGTCGCCGCAGACGCTGTGCCACCTCGATGCGCAGAAGCTCGAGGACCTGTTCCAGGCAGCGCATCACCGGATCTTCCTTCACGGCGGGTCCAGGGGCCAGAAAATCGAGGGCGTGGGGTTCCGCCTGAAGGGGACCCCCGCCCTCGAGGAGCTGCCCCCCCTCCCCGGGCGCGCCAGCGGGGGGACGACGCCCAAGACCAGCCCCGTGGTGCTGCCCGACGGTACCCCCGGTACCGCCGCCGTGCACGCCGCGTCGAGCCTGAAGACCGGCGAAGCGGTCACCGGCCCCGCGCTGATCGAGGGCTATTCCTCGACCACCTACGTTCCGCCCGCATGGGCCGTCGCCCGTGACGCCGAAGACAACCTGATCCTGACGAGGGCCGCGCAATGACCGTTTCCGCCATCGACTACGCCGTTCTCAGCCAGGCGATCCTCGCCGCCGCACGCGAGATGGGGGCAAAGCTCATCCGTTCGGCCTATTCCACCATCCTGCGCGAGGCCCGCGACGGCTCGGCCGCGATCCTCGACCGCGACGGCAACACCGTGGCGCAGGCCGAGCTTATCCCGATGCAGCTCGGCACCATCGGCTCGGTGTTCCAGGCCTGCGCTCGGGAATACGATCTCGACGAGGTGGGTCCCGACGATTTCTTCGTCATCAACGACAGCTATTCCGGCGGCCAGCACCTGCAGGACGTGTTCTTCTTCCACCCGATTTTCGCCGGCGACCGGCGCGTCGGGTTTGCCGCCTCTGTGGCGCACCACCTCGACATCGGCGGCGGCTCTCCGGGTCTGTCGGTGCACGCCCGCGACGTGCACTCCGAGGGCATCATCATCCCGCCCACCAAGTTCTCGATGTCGCGCGACTGGAACGGCGGCATGCTGGAACGCATCCTGCGCGCCAACGTCCGCGCGCCGCTGCAGACCATGGGCGACTTCAACGCCCAGATCGCCGCCAACCGCGTTGGCGCGCAGCGCATCGGCGAGATGTGCGAGCGCTACGGCGCCGAAACCGTCGAAGAGGTCATGGCCGAGTTCCAGAGCTACACCGAGCGCCGCGTCCGTGCCGCCATCGCCGAGGCGCCCGACGGTGTTTACTTCGGCGAGGCGGTGATCGACGACGATGGCGTCGGCACCACGCCGGTCAAGGTGACGTCGAAAGTCACCATCGAGGGCGACCGGCTGACGGTCGACTACACCGGCACCGACCCGCAGGTCTCGACCAACCTCAACGCGCCGCTGGCGGCGGCGATCTCGGCCACGATGTCCTGCGTGAAATCGGCGCTGACCTCGCCCGACATCCCGTTCAACGCGGGGCTTACCCGGTCCATCGACGTGATCGTGCCCGAGGGCAGCATCCTCAACCCGCGCTATCCCGCCCCGGTCCGTGCGCGGATGGAGAGCTGCTACCGCGCCTTCAACGCGACCATGATCGCGCTGTCGCAGGCGGTGCCCGAGAAGGTCATCGCCAACGGCTTCGACTGCACCACGGTGGCCTGCCTCAGCTGGCTCAACGACGGCGCCTATTCGGTCTATCTCGAGATCTTCGGCGGCGGCTACGGTGCCTCGGTGGCCGAGGACGGCTGCGACGCCATCGACGGGCCGATGTCCAACTGCGCCAATACGCCGGTCGAGGCCATCGACCAGGATTACGAGTTCTTCCGGGTCGAGGAATACGCGCTCACCCCCGACAGTTTCGGCCACGGTACGATGCGCGGCGGCACCGGCTTCGTGAAGACCTTCCGCATCCTGCGGGACGGGGCGACGGTGGCGCTGTACGCCGACCGCTTCACCACCGCACCGCAGCCGCTCTTTGGCGGCGAGGCGGGGACCATGGGCGCCTGCGAGATCCACCGCGGCGACGAGGTGATCCGGCTGACCTCCAAGGACATGGCCGACCTCAAGGCGGGCGATCTCGTGGTCTTCCGGCTGGGCGGCGGCGCGGGCTACGGCCCGGCGGCGGACCGCCCCGCGGCGCTGGTCGCGGACGACCTGCGCAACGGGCTCATCACCGAAGACACGGCGCGCGTGGCCTATCCCGCGCAGATGGAGGCGCTTGCATGACACGATCCGCGGATCTCTGGGACAAGTCGCTCTGGTACGCGACGGCGGAGGAGCCCGACCCGGGCTCGGATGCGCCCGCCGATGCGAAGGTGCTGGTGGTGGGCGGGGGCTTCACCGGCCTCTCGACCGCGCTGCACCTCGCCGAGCGCGGTGTTCCGGTGACGCTGATCGAGGCCGAGAAGATCGGTTACGGCGCCTCGGGGCGCAACGGCGGGCAGGTGATCCCGGGGCTGAAGCTCGACCCCGCCGAGATGCGCGCCCGCTGGGGTGCCGAGGCGGGGGGGCGGCTGGTGGCCTTCGCGGGCGGCGTGGCCGACACGGTCTTCGAGCTCATCGACCGCTACGCCATCGCCTGCGGTGCCTCGCGCAATGGCTGGATCCAGGGCGCGCATTCGTCGATCGCGCTGAAGGCGGTGCATGGCCGTGCCCGCGAGTGGGAGGCCGAGGGCGCCCCGGTCGAGATCTACGACGCGCAGGCCATGGCCGATGCCACCGGCGCCGTGGGCTACACCGGCGGCTGGCGCGACATGCGCGCGGGCCAGCTCAACCCGCTGGCCTACGCGCGGGGCCTCGCCCGTGCCGCGCGTGAGCGGGGCGCCACCGTGGTGACCGGCAGGCGCGTCAAGGCCATCACCCGCAACGGCGCTGGCTGGGCGCTCGACCTCGGGGGCGAGACGGTGCGGGGCGAGACGGTGGTGCTCGCCACCAACGCCTATGATGCGACGCTGATGCCGAAGCTGGCGCGCTCGATCCTGCCGGTGCAGTCCACCGTCATCGCCACCGCGCCGCTGACCGGCAACGTGGCGAAATCCATCCTGCCGCAGGGGGCCTGCGCCTCCGAGGTCCGCAAGCTCGCCTTCTACTACCGCATGACCCCGGACGGCCGTTTCGCCATCGGCGGGCGCGGCGCGACCGGGCCCGAGCACAGCCAGGGCCTGCAGGACGCGCTCGAGGGCGGGATGCGCCGCCTGTTCCCGCAGCTGGGCGACGTGCAGGTCGAGAAGGCCTGGTCGGGGCACCTCGCGCTGACCATGGACCACCTGCCGCACCTGCACGAGCCCGAGCCCGGGCTCTGGGCGGTCGCGGCCTACAACGGGCGCGGCGTCGCCATGGCCACCGGCATGGGCGCCGCGATGGCCGGACGCATCGCCGAGGGCACGCCGCTGCCGCTGCCCGACACCAGGATCCGCCCCATCGCCTGGCACGCCCTGCGCGGGCCGGTGATGGACGTGGGCGTCCGCTACTACTGGATGAAGGACAAGCTGGGCTTCGCCTCCTGAGGCGCGGCCGACGGACCCGCGAACCGGGCCGTACGATATTTCGCCTCCCCCAACCGGAGGCTGACACGGCATCGCCCCGCAAGGGCGGGCCGCAATCGACGCCGGCAAAGACCGGCACCAACAGGGAGACGACCATGACGAAGACCAAAGCACTGCTGCTCGCCTCGGCGCTCGGCGTCGCGCCCCCGGTCGCGGCGGAAGACATCACCGCCTCCATCTGGTTCCCGGAAACCCACCCGATGACCAGCGAGGGCTACATGGCGCTCAAGGACACCATCGAGGACGCCTCGGGCGGCGAGCTGACCATGACGCTCTACACCGGCACGTCGCTGCTGCCGCCGGTGGCGCACCTCTCGGGCCTGACCGACGGTATCGTCCAGATGACCTACCATGCGGGCACCTACACGCCCTCGGACCTGCCCGAGGACAACACCGTCGCGGCGCTGGCCATCGCGCTGCCCGACAGCATGACCGCGGCCATGGCGATGGCCGATTTCTACATCAACGACGAGGTCATGCAGGGGATGTTCGACCGTCTCGGCATCACCTTCCTCGGCTCCTACGCCTCGCCGCAGTACACCATGATGTGCTCGTCCGAGATCACCACGCTCGACCAGATCAAGGGCAAGAAGCTGCGGATGCCCTCGCCGGTGCACGCCGCATGGGCCGAGAGCGTGGGCGCGGTGCCGGTGACCGTGCCGTCGTCCGAGATGTTCTCGGGGCTCGAGAAGGGCCAGCTCGACTGCGCCATCAACGCCGCCAACGATCTCAAGTCGCGCTCGCTCTGGGACGTGGCGAAATACACCACGCTGCTCGACTTCGGCCCCTATTTCGCGGGCTGGATGTACGGCATGGACCGGAGCGCCTGGCAGGGCCTGTCCGAGAGCAGCCGCCAGATCCTCGTGGATGCGATCCCCGGCAACGTCGTGCAGATGACCCACGCCTACATCGGCACCGTCGACGAGGCGCTGGCCGAGGCCCCCGACCACGGCGTGACCATCGAGGAGCCGTCGGAAGAGCTGGCCGCTAGCCTGCGCGAGTTCATCGACACGCAGGTCGACGGGCTGGCCGTCGAGACCGGCGAGAAGCTCGGCGCGGTCGATCCCGAGGGGCTCATCACCCGCTTCAAGGAGACCTATGCCAAGTGGGAAGGCCTGATGGCCGACATTCCCGCGGACGATCTCGACGCGATGGCCGAGCTCTTCAAGACCGAGGTCTACGACAAGCTGGACGTGACGAGCTACGGGCTCTGATCGGGTAACCAAGGAGGCGACGATGCTGGCAGGGATCGACAAAGGGCTGTTGTGGCTCGCACGGGGGCTCATCCTGATCGCGGCCGCGGGGCTGGCGCTGATGATGATCCAGACCGTGGCCGACGTCGTCGCCGACAATTTCTGGAACCATCCGATACCGGGGAACCTCGAGGTGATCTCGGTCTATCACATGGTGCTGGTCGTGTTCCTGCCGCTCGCCTTCGTCGAGTGGCAGCACGAGAACATTCAAGTGGACCTGCTCTGGCGCATCATGCCGGACTGGCTGCAGCGCGCGGTCCTGGTGCTGGGCTACGTGGTGAGCGCCGCCTTCTTCGCCATCCTCGCCTGGCGCACCTGGTTCGATGCCATGAACGCCTTGGCCAAGAACGAGATGATGATGGGTAACGTCTACGTGCTGATCTGGCCCGCGAAATTCGTGCTGCCCATCGGGTTCGCCGGGATCTGCCTCGTCACCCTGCGCCACGCCGTGCACGCGGCGATCGATCCGGAGTTCTCGGCCGAGCCCGCGGATCCCACCGAAGGCCATATCTGAGACGGGAGCCGGAAGTTTGGAAAACGTCACCATCGGGTTCATCGGCATTGGCGCCGGAATCTTGCTGCTGCTCCTGCGGGTGCAGATCGGCGTCGCGCTCGGGCTGGTGAGCTTCATCGGCATCGCCGTGCTGCTCAACATGCGCGCGGCCTGGGGGATCATCACCGCGATCCCGTTCAACTTCGTCGGCGACTGGAATCTCACCGCCATCCCGATGTTCCTGCTGATGGGGTTCATCGCCTCCGAGGCGGGGCTGTCGTCGGGGCTGTTCCGCACCATGCGGATGTTGCTGAGCTGGCTGCCCGGCGGGCTCGCCGTGGCCAGCGTGGGGGCAAGCGCGGTGCTGGCGGCGGCCTCGGGCTCGTCGGTGGCGACCTCCTCGGCCTTCGCCCGCATCGCCACGCCCGAGATGCTGCGCTACCGCTACGACCCGGGGCTTGCCACGGGCGTCATCGCGGCGGCGGGCACGCTGGGCTCGCTCATTCCGCCGTCGATCCTGATGGTGCTCTACGGCTACCTCGCCGAGGTCTCGGTGGCAAAGCTCTTCGCCGCGGGGGTGATGCCGGGGATTTTCACGGCGCTGGCCTTCACCGTGATGATCGTGCTCCGGGTGATCCGCAAACCCTCGCTGGCGCCGAAGGTCGAGACCGGTTTCACCCGCGAGGAGGTGCTCGAGGCGGTCAAGGACACCTGGGCGCTGCCGGTGATCATCGTGGGCGTGCTGGCGGGGATCTTCCTCGCGATCTTCACGCCGACCGAGGCAGGGGCCGTGGGTGCGGCGCTGGCTATCGTGGTCGCCGCGCTCAAGCGCAGCCTGACGTGGAAGGTGCTGCTGGCGGGCTTCCGCCAGACGCTGATCAGCACCGCGAGCATCTTCATGGTGGTGATCGGCACCTCGCTTCTGGGCCGGTTCATGGCGCTGTCGGGTGTGCCGGGCTTCGTGGCCGATGCCTTCATCGCATGGGGCAGCTCGCCGCTGATGGTGATCCTCGCGGTTTCGCTGCTCTACCTGCTGCTCGGATGCTTCCTCGACAGTATCGGCATCCTGCTGCTGACCATGCCGATCATCCTGCCGATGGCGAACGAGGCGGGGCTCGACCTGATCTGGTTCGGCATCATCCTCGTGAAGCTGCTCGAGATCGGCCTGCTGACCCCGCCGGTGGGGCTCAACGTCTACATCATCAAGGGCGCGCTCGGGGACCGGGTGTCCCTGACGACGATCTTCCGGGGCGTAGGCTGGTTCGTGGCGGTCGATCTGCTGGTGCTGCTGTCGCTGATCTTCATCCCGGGAATCACCCTCTGGCTGCCGGGGATGATGGAGTAGCGGACAGCTCCCGGGCTCTGTCCGCGAGGGGCCGCGCAATCTGCAGGAGATTTCCAGGGCCCTTTCGGCAGGCGCCGAGGGGGCCTGATGCGCGAATTTCGCGGCGCCGTGCCGCAGCGTGCGCGGGGGTATTCGCGCCCTTCCGGGCTGTCGCGCAACCGATTGACCCCTTTGCGATTTTTGCCCTTTCGTTGGCGCTTTGCCATGCCGCAAGGAACAGCCGCCGCGACGCCGCGGCAGAGGCCCCGCGTGCCATGTTCGGGCGCCCCTTCCAACAGAACGCTTGCCATGTCCGAAAACCGGGCGTATTCCCGGCGGCGGGACACCCTTCCCCAACGAAGGGCATCTATCTGTAAGGTTAGGCTACATAATGGCTGATAAGCACCCCACCGCTCGCCCGGCGAATCCGCGTTTTTCGTCCGGCCCCTGCGCCAAGATCCCCCAATTCACCGTGGATATGCTCGCCGACGCCGCTCTCGGCCGGTCGCACCGCGCCAAGGTCGGCAAGGAAAAGCTCCTTGCTGCCATCGAGGGCACCCGCGAGATCCTCGGCATTCCCGCTGACTACCGCATCGGCATCGTTCCGGCCTCCGACACCGGCGCCGTCGAGATGGCCATGTGGTCGCTGCTCGGCGCCCGCAAGGCCACCATGGTCGCCTGGGAAAGCTTCGGCTCCGGCTGGGTTACCGACGTGGTCAAGCAGCTCAAGATCGACGCCGAAGTGAAGACCGCCGAGTACGGCGAGATCGTCGACTTCGCCGAGGTCGATTTCGACACCGACGTCGTCTTCACCTGGAACGGCACCACCTCGGGCGTCCGCGTCCCGAACGGCGACAAGATCCCCGCCGACCGTGACGGCCTGACCATCTGCGACGCCACCTCGGCCGCCTTCGCGCAGGACCTGCCCTGGGACAAGCTCGACGTCACCACCTTCTCCTGGCAGAAGGTGATGGGCGGCGAAGCGGCCCACGGCATGCTGGTGCTGAGCCCCCGCGCCGTTGAGCGGCTCGAAAGCTATACCCCCGCATGGCCGATGCCGAAGATCTTCCGCATGACCAAGGGCGGCAAGCTGATCGAGGGCATCTTCAAGGGCGAGAGCATCAACACGCCGTCGATGCTGGCCGTCGAGGATTACCTCGTGGCGCTCGAGTGGGCCCGCAAAATTGGCGGCCTGCCGGAGCTGATGAAGCGCGCCGACACCAACGCCAAGGTGCTGTGGGACTTCTGCGACCGCAACGACTGGATCGCGAACCTTGCGGTGGATCCGGCGACGCGCTCGAACACCAGCGTGTGCCTGAAGTTCACCGACGAGCGCATCCAGGACGGTGCCGCCTTCGCCAAGGCCGTGGCCAAGAAGCTCGAGGATTACAACGCCGCCTATGACGTCGGTGCCTACCGGGACGCCCCGGCCGGCCTGCGCATCTGGTGCGGCGCGACGATCGAGAGCTCGGACGTCGAGGCGCTGACCCTCTGGCTCAAGTGGGCCTTCGAGGAAGTGCTCGAAGAGCAGACCGCCGCCGCGTGATCTTCCGGGTGGGCGACACGCCCACCCGACAACCCGGACCTGCCAACACACCCAGATTGACACTGCGGAACGGGCGCATAGGCCCACCGCTTTCTCTCATCGTATCCAAAGGACAAGACCCATGGCCCCCAAGGTTCTCGTTTCCGACAAGCTCTCCGAAACTGCCGTCCAGATCTTCCGTGATCGCGGCATCGACGTCGACTACCTGCCGGATGTCGGCAAGGACAAGGAAAAGCTCGCCGAGATCATCGGCCAGTACGACGGCCTCGCGATCCGTTCCGCGACCAAGGTGACGCCGTCGCTGCTCGAGCATGCCACCAACCTCAAGGTCGTCGGCCGCGCCGGCATCGGCACCGACAACGTCGACAAGGAAGCCAGCTCCAAGAAAGGCGTGATCGTCATGAACACGCCCTTCGGCAACATGATCACCACCGCCGAGCACGCCATCGCGATGATGTTCGCCGTTGCCCGCCAGATCCCCGAAGCCGATGCCTCGACCCAGGCCGGCAAGTGGGAGAAGTCCAAGTTCATGGGCGTCGAGCTGACCCACAAGACGCTTGGCGTGATCGGTGCCGGCAACATCGGCGGCATCGTCTGCGACCGCGCCCGCGGCCTGAAGATGAAGGTCATCGCCTTCGATCCCTTCCTGTCGGAAGAGAAGGCCGAGAAGATGCAGATCGAGAAGGTCGAGCTCGAGGATCTGCTCAAGCGCGCCGACTTCATCACCCTGCACGTGCCGCTGACCGACGGCACCCGCAACATCCTGTCGGCCGAGAACCTCGCCAAGACCAAGAAGGGCGTGCGCATCATCAACTGTGCGCGTGGCGGTCTGGTGGACGAGGCCGCGCTGGCCGAGCTGCTGAAGTCCGGCCATGTCGCCGGTGCCGCCTTCGACGTGTTCTCGGAAGAGCCCGCCAAGGAGAACCCGCTCTTCGGCCTGCCGAACGTGGTCTGCACCCCGCACCTCGGCGCCTCGACCACCGAAGCGCAGGAGAACGTGGCGCTTCAGGTCGCCGAGCAGATGTCCGACTACCTGCTGACCGGTGCCGTGTCGAACGCGCTCAACATGCCGTCGGTGACCGCCGAGGAAGCCAAGGTCATGGGCCCGTGGATCAAGGTTGCCGGCCACCTCGGCAACTTCATCGGCCAGATGACCGAAGAGCCGATCAAGGCGATCAACATTCTCTATGATGGCGAGGCCTCGACCATGAACCTCGAGGCGCTGAACTGCTCGCTGATCGCCGGCATCATGAAGCCCATCTCCCCCGAGGTGAACATGGTCTCGGCCCCGGTGATCGCGCGGGAGCGCGGCATCCAGATCTCGACCACCCGTCAGGAACAGTCGGGTGCCTTCGAGGGCTACATCAAGGTCACCGTGGTCACCACCAAGCGCGAGCGGTCTATCGCCGGCACCGTGTTCTCGGACGGCAAACCGCGCTTCATCCAGATCAAGGGCATCAACATCGACGCCGAGGTGGGCGAGCACATGCTCTACACCACCAACGAGGACGTGCCCGGCATCATCGGCAAGCTCGGCACCCTGCTGGGCGACCACAAGGTCAACCTCGCGAACTTCACCCTCGGCCGGTCGGCGCAGGGCGCTGAGGCCATCGCCATCTCCTACCTCGACGAGGCGCTGGACGACAGTGTGGTGAAGGCGCTCAAGGACACCGGGCTCTTCCGTCAGGTGAAGCCGCTGGAATTCGACCTGGCCTGAGGCCGGTCCGTTGCACCGAACGCAAAGGGCGCCCGCTGAGGGCGCCCTTTTTCATTCCGCAGTTCCAGTCCGCGCGGCGTGGTCCGCGCATCCCCGACATGCGGCGCTAACATTTTCGGTCGGGCAGGGTTGTTCTGCGCTGCAGCAAGGCCAAGTGTAGGGGCGTCAGAAAGGACGATTCAAATGCAGCCGATTTTCGCCGTCGGAGACATCCACGGCCAGCTTGAAGAGCTTCACAAGGTCCTCGACCACATCGCCAGCGACGCTGATGCCGATGCCCCCGTGGTCTTCACCGGCGATTTCGTCGACCGGGGCGCCAACAGCGCCGCCGTCATCGACACGCTGATGCAGGGGCAGACCGAGGGCAAGCCGTGGACCTGCCTGATGGGCAACCACGACCGCTACCTGCTGCGCTACCTCGAGAACCCGGCCTATCAGGACCCCGAGACCTCGCGGCCGCTCTATTACACCGACCCGCCCATCGGCGGCGACAAGACGCTGGCCTCCTACGGGGTGGATACCGACCCGCGCCGCTGGCCCGAGGACATCCACAAGGACGCGCTGGCGGCGGTGCCGCAGGCCCACCGCGACTGGATCTCCGGGCTGCCGCGGATCCACGAGACCGACGAGCACATCTTCGTCCATGCCGGGCTGCGGCCGGGCGTGCCGCTGGAAGAGCAGGCCGAGGACGATCTGGTCTGGATCCGCGAGCCCTTCCTCAGCGACACCCGCGATTACGGCCGGCTGGTGGTGCACGGCCATACGGCGCTGCAGATGCCCGAACTCTACGACAACCGCCTGAACCTCGACGGCGGAGCGGGCTACGGGCGCCCGCTCCATGCGGTGCTGCTACTGGGCCGCGACCCGCTTCTCGTCGGCGCCTTCGGGCGCAGCAATCTTTAGGGCGCACCACGCGTCGTACTGGGACAGGAACACCCGCCCGGTCAGGTCATGCAGGAAATGCGACCGCTTCAGGCGGTCCATCACCGGCCCCTTCACCTCGGTCAGGTGGAGGGTGATCTTCTGCTCCCCAAGGCGGCGGTTCAGCTCCTCCAGAGTCTCCAGTGCGCTCATGTCGACCTCGTTCACGGCGGGGAACATCAGCACCACGTGGCTGAGGTTGCCGCATTCCGAGACGCGGGCCAGCACGTAATCCTCGAGGAAGCGGGCGTTGACGAAGTAGAGGCTCTCGTCCACGCGCAGGGTCAGCACGCCGGGCAGGGTCTCGACGTCGTGCCGCTTCACGTTGCGGAAATGCTGGGTGCCCGGTACCAGCCCGACCTCGGCCACGTGCGGCTTGGAGGTCTTGTAGAGGTGCAGGAAGATCGACAGCAGCACGCCCGCCGAGACACCCATCTCGACCCCCACCAGAAGCGTCAGCACGATGGTCGCGGTGACGGCGATGAAGTCGACCATGGAGTAGGTCCACGTCTTCTTCAGGATCGAGAAATCCACGAGGCTGAGCACCGCCACGATGATCGTTGCGGCGAGGGTCGCCTTGGGCAGGAAGAAGAGCAGGGGGGTCAGCACCAGCGTCGCGATGCCGATGCCAACGGCGGTATAGGCGCCGGCGGCGGGGGTGGCGGCGCCGGCGTCAAAGTTCACCACCGAGCGCGAGAAGCCTCCGGTGACCGGGAAGCCGCCCGAGATCGCCGAGGCGATGTTAGACGTGCCAAGACCGATGAGCTCCTGGTCCGGGTCGATGCGCTGGCGGCGCTTGGCGGCGAGGGTCTGCGCCACCGAGACCGACTCGACGAAGCCGATGATCGAGATCAGCACCGCAGGCAGCAGCAGGGTCGACCACATCGACAGGTCAAAGGACGGCGCCGAGAGCGGCGGCAGGCCCATGGGGATGTCGCCCACCAGCTTCACGCCGCGCGCGTCCAGCCCGAAGCCCCAGGCGATGAGCGTGGTCGCCACGACGGCGGCGACGGGGCCGGCCTTGGCGAAGATGTCGGCGAGCCGCGGACCCATGCCCGCCCGGACCAGCAGCGGCTTCAGCCCCTTGCGGACCCAGAACAGGAAGGCGGTCGCGCCGACGCCGATGACCAGCGTGATCGGGTTGGTCTGGCCGATGTGCTCGGCAAGCGAGAGCACGAGCTCGAGCAGCGTGTGCCCCTCGGCGCTGATCCCGAAGATGTGCTTGAGCTGCGAGGCCGCGATCAGCACGCCCGAGGCGGTGATGAAGCCCGCGATCACCGGGTGGCTGAGGAAGTTTGCAAGGAAGCCCAGCTTCAGCACCCCGAGCAGCGTCAGGAAAACGCCCGAGATGAAGGCCAGCGTGACGGCGGCCAGCGCGATCTCGGCCGGGCTGGTGAGCCCGAGCTGCCCGATCGCCGCCGCGGTCATCAGCGAGACCACCGCGACCGGCCCCACGGCAAGCGCCCGGGAGGTGCCGAAGATCGCGTAGGCCACCAGCGGCAGGATCGAGGCGTAGAGCCCCATCTCGGCCGGCAGACCCGCAAGCAGCGCGTAGGCCAGAGACTGCGGGATCAGCATGATGGTGACGATCACCGCCGCCACGAGGTCCGAGGTCGCGGTGTCCCGGTCGTAGCTGCGTGCCCATGCCAGGATCGGCAGGTAGCGGGTGAGAAGATCGCGTGAGCGGCGGGGGTTCGTCATGGGGTCCGTCCTGGGTCCGTCATGGGGTGCGGCGGTCGGCGCGGGAGAAGGGCTCGAAGAGTCGGCGCGACCGCCTTGGCGCTAGATATATTCAAAATACGGAATTAGTTAAGGGGTGTTTTGGAGATTTGTTCGCACGAATTTCGCCGCGAGGGAACATCCGTCCGGAAATCGCGGCAAACGGCGGACAGGGTTCCTCGACCCCGCCCGCCACTGTGCCAGCGTGTCAGCGCTCAGCTGGCCGAGACCTTCTCGGGTTTCGCCATCCACTCCTTGCCGCGCAGCATCGCCTTCCAATAGACCGGCGGCAGGATCTGCTCCTTCAGCAGCCACGCCGCGCGGGTGGGCTTGGTGCCGTCGATCAGCCATTTCGGGAAGCTCGGGAGCAGCGCGCCGCCATAGCCGAATTCGGCGAGGACGATCTTGCCGCGCTCCACCGTCAGCGGGCAGGAGCCGTAGCCGTTGTAGACCGCGTGGGGCGAAAGCCCGTCGATGTCCGCCGCCACGTTCTCGGCCACGATTGGCGCCTGCATCCGTGCCGCGGCGGCGGTCTTGGCGTTGGGCGCGTTCATCACGTCGCCAAGGCTCCAGACGTTGTCGTAGGTCTTGTGACGCAGGGTGCTCTGATCGACGTCGACCCAGCCTGCGGCATCCGCCAGCGGCGAGACCCGGATGAAGTCGGGCGCGGTCTGCGGCGGGCAGACGTGCATCATGTCGAATTCGACCTCGACCGCGGCGGGCGCGGTGTCGGGCTTGTTGACCGCGAAGGTGGCCGTCTTCGCGGCCCCGTCCACAGCGATCAGGTTGTGGAAGAAGTTGAGCGTCGCGTCGTATCGCGACACGTAGTTCATCAGCGCGGGCACGTAGTCTTTCACCCCGAAGAGCACACCGCCCGCGTTCATGAACTGGATGTCGATGCGGGGCAGAATGCCGGTGCGGAACCAGTGGTCGCCCGAGAGATACATCGCCTTCTGCGGCGCGCCGGCGCATTTGATCGGCATCGGCGGCTGCGTGAACAGCGCGCGTCCGCCCTTGAGCCCCTTCACCAGCTCCCAGGTGTAGGGCGCTAGGTCGTAGCGGTAGTTCGAGGTGACGCCGTTCTTGCCCAGCGTCTCGACCAGCCCCTCGACCTTGCCCCAGTCGAGCTTCAGCCCGGGGCAGACGATCAGCCGGTCGTATTTCACGACGCGGCAACCGTCGAGGATGACGGCGTTCTTCTCGGGCTCGAAGGCGGCGACGGCGGCCTTGATCCAGTGCACGCCCTTGGGAATCAGGCTGCCCATGGTGCGCGCGGTAGTACTGGCCTCGAAAATGCCGCCACCCACCATGGTCCAGCCGGGCTGGTAGTAGTGGATGTCGGCGGGATCGAGCACCGCGATCTCGAGATCGGGCTTGCGGGCCTTGAGGCTGGCTGAGACGGCGATGCCCGCCGCGCCACCGCCCACGACGACCACGTCGAAACCCGCGTCGCCGCTGTCGGTGGGTGTCTTGCCACCGTTCACGATGCGGCGCACGACGCCCGCCATATCATAGCCTGCGGCCTTGGTCGCGGCGAGGATCTGCGGCGGCGTCAGCACCTTGGCCTGGCTCAGGGACCAGAGCGTGGCAGACCGTGTACCGGTGCGGCAATACGCGAAGACGGGGCCGGGCAGCTCGCGCATGGCTGTGCCGAAGGCCTCGGCGTCGCCGTCCTGCACCTTGCCCGAGACCACCGGAAGGTAGCGCGCCACGAGCCCCGCCTCGCGGGCGGC
>NZ_JAATOS010000161.1:0-8254 GCF_011806505.1 Salipiger sp. HF18
TCGGAGATGAGCGTAGCACGCGAAATTGAGCAGATCCGCCAGCAGGCCCTGAACAATCACGACAGTGAAATCCAGTCCTATCGTGATCGGATCGCTAGTGCGCGATCGGATACCAGCGACATCAAGTTGAAGATCCAGAATTGCGTCGTATCATTGCGTGGCCTCGAGGCCAGTGAAAACCATCACCTCGACGTGCGGCTACGCAGGGTTCAGGAATATCAAGTCAAACTGGATGCCTTCCGGACGCGGCTCGGGATAACCGGCTTGCCGAACCAACGCGGATCGACCTTCTGGTTCGTGATCACGGGCGTCTTCATGCTGGCGATCGAGTCCCTGCTCAACGGAATGTTCTTCGCTCGTCACAACGAACTCGGCCAGATCGGCGGGATCGGGCAGGCGATGATGATCTCGGCGATCAACATCATGATCGGCGCAATCTGTGGTCTGCTAGCTAGGCATCGGTATCTTCGCACGGGTTTCGGCACTCTCATCGGCTGGTTGTCCATCGTTGCATGGGTTGTTCTTTCGGTCGGCTTCAATCTCCTGGTCGCCCATTTCAGGGATGCGCTGGACATGATGTCCTGGGACGCGGCCATGCAGTCCTCGGTCGGACGTGTCGTCTCGGAGCCCTGGGCCCTGGGATCGCTGGAGTCCGTGATCCTGTTGCTGGCGGGGCTCATCGTTAGCCTCCTGTCCTTCTACAAGACCAATGCGCTGCTGGACCCTGTTCCCGGCTTCAACAAGCTGTGGGATGCGGTCGAGAATTCGATCAATGATTATGCCGAGGCCTATGAAGCTTCGCAGCAAGTGCTGAAAGTATCCTTCCAAGAGCAAAAGGAAGATCTGCGCAAAGAGGTGAGAAATCGCCGGGAAGAGCTCCGGAATGCGGTTTCGGCCCTGAACGGGCAGGGATCGCTCGTCTCCAACCTCGAAACCTTCCTCGTCGGGCTGGAAAATGACGCCAATCAGCTGATGCGGATCTATCGCGAAGCCAACATGCGCCACCGCACCGCCGATGTGCCCGCCTACTTCGATGAAATGGTCAAGCTGGAGCGCCCGGCGAATGCGGAGACCGATGCCAACGACACGCATCGCGCCGAGGTCGAGGTCCAGATCGTCAGGATGGAAGAGTTGATGACGGCTGCCGTCGAACGGCTCAGCAAGGCACAGACGTACACGCTCAAGGCCTTCCCGACGCTGGAGGACATCCGGGCCGGTCGCACCGAGCGCAAGGCACGCGAGGACGACACCAGTCTGCAGGATCTTCTGGAGCCCGAGGTGGTTTCCTCTGCCGAGGTCCCTCATGCGGTGCCAAAGGCCAATTCGGACACGCCGGAGCCGGTCTTCGGGGCAACCGCCGAGGAGGAGTCGGCTACAGTCATGGTTGAAATGCCGGGTTCTACTGAGGACGCCCCCGCGGACCCTGACAAGGGCGGGACACCCGATCTGTTCGAGACAGCTCCGACCTCCGGCTCTAAGGCGGAAAAGGTCTGATGCCGGCCCATCGCAAGAAAGGCCCCTCGTTCGGGGCAATCGTGTGCGGGGGGGCGGCCGTCATCGCCTTGCTGGTGATCTTCGGTGGCTTCGGTTTGTTCTACTGGCAGGAGACGAACAAGCCGAAACAGGACCCAGAGAGCCTGTGTCTCGAAACCGGTGCCGTGGCGCAGCTCGTTATCCTGATCGATGAGACCGATCCGCTGACGCTGACGCAGCTCAACTTCGCGCGGACCCGCATCGACCGGATGATCGAGGAGGCCGATGTCGGCACGCGCATCAGCATCGGCATCGTCGCGCCGGATGCCGCCGAGCGCGAAGCTGCCTTTGTTTCTATCTGCCGTCCGGCGGAACAGGCCAATGCCCTGAGCGAGAACGTCAAGATGGTCCGCGATCGCTATCACGAGAAGTTCCTGAACCCTGTCAACGGGATGCTTGACGACCTGATGGTCGTGTCAGAACGGGACAGCTCGCCGATCTTGGAGAGCCTGCAGGAACTGCTGTCCCGCATTCCGGGCTTCCTGCCCGAAGACGTACCCGCGAAACTGGTCATCCTGTCCAACCTCGCGCAGCACTCCTCGACCCTTAGTTTCTACAAGGGCGGCAATTGGGAGAGCTTCAAGGCCTCCGGCGGCACGGCCCGGTTGAGCCATGCGCTGCAGGGAATGGAGATCCAGCTCTTCCAGATCCCGGCCAGCCCGGCCTTCCAGCCGACTCTCGAAGATTTCTGGCGCCGCTACCTGGACCTACAGGGCGCCGGTCGTCTGAACTACCAGAGTCTCGGAGATCTATGATGAGACGGACAGAACCCACCTTCCGACGCTACCCCTTCGAACGCCGGCGTGCGGATGCAACCGACAAGGTCGTCCTCTTCATGTCCCTGCTGCTGGGGATCTGCGGCTCCCTCGTCCTGAAGACTATCGGCGTGCCGCTCTGGATCCCGGCGGTCGTGTCCGGGGCCGTCATCGTCCTTTACGCGGTGATCACCTTCAGCTGGCCGCGCATCCAGCTCGAACCCGACCAGATCGGCGACAACGCCTATTACCTCGGTTTCGTGCTGACGCTGACCTCGCTGGCCTACAGCCTCTACCAGCTGGCCGGTCAGACCACCGAGACCGACTTCATCGCCGAGGTGATCTCGGGCTTCGGCATAGCGCTCAGCTCGACCATCGTCGGCGTCGCCGTGCGGGTGTTCTGCCTTCAGTTCCGGCTGGACCTAGCCGCGCGCGAACATACGACGCGGATGGAGATTAACGAGGCCGCGCGACAGTTCCGGGCCGAGATGGCCGACGTGATCCGCGGCACGAAGTATCTCGGGATCGAATTGCGCCAGAGCCTCGAAGAGCATCACGACGAACTGGCCAGGGGCAGTGCCGCCCACCGCGAGCGGCTGGAAAGCGAGAGCGTCTCGGCAATGCGCGCGACCCTGCAGCCCGTGGCTACGGAGCTGCGCGAGATCCTGGAGCAGACGGCGCGCGAGGCTGCCCTTGGCCGCACCGCCTCTGAAGAGGCGCGCGCCAGGATCATGGCCGATCTGGAGACCAGCCTGAGGGAGGCCTCGGACTGTATCGGCCGGAGCCTCGGCGACTTCGGGGACGGGGTCACGGCATCCTTCGGCAAGCTTCAGAGCGACATCGACCGTATCGAAACCGGTTTCGGCGGGACGCTGGAGACCATCGGTCGTGATCTGGACCGGTCGGCGGACCGGCTTGAAGAGCTGACGACCGAACGGATCCGGGCGCTCGAAACGGCCCTAGGGGCAAGCCAGCAGGCGGTGGTCGATGCGGGGGTGGCGCTGGTCCACAGTGCCGAGACGAGCTTCGGAGGAGTGGTGCGTGCCACTGAGGAGGTCGAGACACGGGCCGAGCAGGCCCTCGAGACGATTTCCCGCGGTGTCGATGCCGGGGGGCAGTCCCTGAAGACGGCGATAGAGTCACTGGCGAAGGATCTGGGCGCCCGAGAAAACCGTTTTTCCGCTCCTCTGGAAACGCTGGAGAAGGCCGTTGCCGATCTCCAGGCGCGGCTCGAAACGGTCGATCCAGTGGTGCAAGGGCTAAACGAGAGCGGACGCGCTTTCGGACAGGCACTGGACGGCATTGCGACCGGGATCCGGGCGCAGGAGGAGCGCCTCGCCGCGCCCTTCGCCCAACTGGACAAGTCCACCGGGGACCTGGGCGTCCGTCTTGCCGCGGCCGGCGATGCCGCCCGAGGCCTGGAAACGGGCAGCCGCGGCGCGAAGGGAGCGTTGACTGATCTGGCAAGCGGTGCGAAGTTCTACGAAGAACGGCTCGTGGCCCCTCTAGAGCGGATGGACAAGGCGGTGGAGCGGATCGTTGAACACAGCCGGTCCCTGGAAACCGAACTCGGCACGACGCGCATGGTCGCCGAGGAAGTTGCCGCCCTCCGCAAGGACGTGCCGCCGCTCCATGCCGCACTGGTTTCCCTGCAGACCGGGCTGGAGAGCCGCATGCCACCGGCTGCGATCGGTGAGCGGGACGCGGTCTGATGGCTGGATCCCGGATCCCGGTTTCACAGGAGGCCAATTACCGGCGTGGCACGGTGATGGGGCTGACGGCTGCCGAAACCTTCATGCTGATTTGCTTCATCCTGCTGTTGCTGTTGAGCTACTGGATCGCGACGACGCGTAACGCGACGGAGTTCTATCGCCAGTTCTCGGACGAGCAGAGGCTTGCGGCGCAAGAGTATCGCGCGGACCTCGCACGGTTGGACGAAACCCTGGCCCGCAACCTGCAGTTCGAACGGCTGCTGGATGATGCCGGCGGCAAGGAGACCCTTCTGGACGCCCTGCGTCTGGTGCAGGAGCGTCCGGATCTGTCGGTGGAAGATCTGTCCGAGCGGTTGCGGCTTCTCGATGATGACATCGTGCGTCAGATCGCGGAGCAGAGCCTGCGTCTCGAAACCGAGGAACGGCTGGCGCTCCGGGATCTGTCCACGGTGAAGGATCTCCCCGCGATGGTGTCGCAGGTCGCATCCCTTCCGGAAGATGTTCAGGAGATGATGGTCGAGTTGCAGCAGTTTCGCGAGAGCGGGGTGGATCCGAAGCAGATCTCCGCAATGTCGGAGGCGCTTGCCGCGTACCGGGCGACCGGCATGGATCCCGGCGACGTCCTTGCTATGACCGACGAGCTGTCCGACTTCCGCCGCTCGGGTCTGGCAGCAGAGGAAGTCGGAGACCTGGCAGAGGCGGTGGCGGACCTGCGGTCGAGCAACCTGGCGACCGGTCGCGAGATCGCCGACGAGATCCGCCGCCGTGCTGGCGATGTCATCGCGTCGATGGGCGGGCAGGTGCTGGACAATGGTAACGTGGTTTTTCCGGACGGCGTCTTGTTCGACCAGGGGAGCGCGGAGATCAAGCCGGCTTTCCGTAAGGTTCTGGAAAACATCTGCGAACCATGGGTATCCGCACTGCATGCCTTCGATGGTTCCATCCGGAACATCCAGATCGAAGGGCATGCGTCCTCGGACTGGGGAAGCCTGGTTCCGATTGAGGCGTTCCGGAACAATCTCGATCTCAGCCAGCGCCGCTCTGCCAATGTCTTCAACGAATGCTTGGACGACATCTCGGATCCGGAACTGTATGGCTGGGCACGGGATCAGCTGGCTGCGGTCGGCTACTCCTCCTCGCGGTTGATCCGATTGGCTGATGGCTCCGAAGATCGCGAGCGTTCGCGCCGCGTCGTATTCGGCATAGACTTGAAGACACGCGAAGACTTGGCGATAGACCGGCTTTTCGCAGAGTCCGAGTGACGCAATTTCCTTAGGATGATCTTCAGACCTTTCTCCGAGGCTCTACGATGAGCCATCGGGAAAGGTCCTGCCAATGCGTACCGTGCGTCCGTCTGCCACCAGCACTGCCACATTGCCACGCCTGCTACGGCTGGGAATGTCGGTACTCTCCGTTGCCCTGATCGTCAGTCTTTGGTTCGGGCGCAACAGCCTCGAAACCGAGGGGGTCCTGGTCGCCGCTATTATACCTTTTATCTGCTTTCTGACGGTCCTGCGGGACGGCTGGCGCGGAGGACGTTCATTTGTTTCACCCCGGCTTAAGCCGCTGCGGTCTAATCGCTGACGCGGCTACCTCGTCTACACTGCCTACATTGACTGGCGAGACCGTGCTGCATGAGATCGCAGAGGGCCGCTTTGGCGAAACTGCACCGCAGCGCCGGCCGACCTGGCGAATGACGGCTTCGGGCCGGGAGCGACGCCGCCCTAGTGGCGGCCAGGCGCCTCGCACTGCGGCGCACCGAAGGTCGGCAAGGAGCCCAACTGACCGAGATCGAGCCGGAGCTTCGCTGCGGGTGCATTCGTCCGCTCCCAAGCCCTTCCACGACATTCGTGCCCCGCACTCTTACAGGTTGACGCGGGCAGAGACGCAGACGCCGCCCAGTCAGGCTGCGTGGCTCGTGATCCACCCGGATCTCAAGGGCGCTCCCGCGACGCGTGTTGTCTCAGATCCCATCCTGAGCATTTTTGCGCCAGACGCTGATGGGCGGGTAAGCGCCGTTTGACCGAAGCCATCTCTGGCTTTAAGTTCGGCGTGTTTTCCTTTCAGAGAGATCCGTCGTGTCTGTGCAAGGCCGCAAGGACCAAGTGACCCTTCGGGCGCGCCCGGACCTGTACGGCATTGAAACCCTTTCTGCGCATTACCTGAAGCAGAGCTTCAAGCCGCACGCCCATGATGAATACCTCTTCGGTGTGATCGATGGTGGGGTTCACGCGGTCTGGTGTCGGGGCGAGATGCATCAGGTGCCGCGTGGATCCGTGGTGACGATGCGGCCCGGAGACATCCATCATGGTGGCGCAGGCAACGAGGCGGGCTGGCGGCAGCGGATGCTCTACATCCCCGAGGCCGGGATGCGCGCGCTGATCGAAGACATGACCGGCCATGCCGCCACGGGGACGCTGGATTTCGGAGCGGCGTTTCACGCGCGGCCCGATCTGGCCCGGAGGTTCGCCCTGTTGCACGAGGCGCTGCATGCTTCGGAGCAACGGCTCGCGCGCGATATGGCGCTGGACGCGTTGGTGGGGACGCTGATGCGCGAAATGGCACCGCAAAGCGTTTCACCTGTGCAAGCGGCGGATGGGCGGATCGCGGATGCGGTCGAGTTTCTCGATGCGCAGGTCGACGAAGATGTTTCGCTTGACGATCTGAGCCAGATCACCGGCCTGCGCCGCAGGCAGACGATCGATGCCTTCCGGCGCGCCACGGGCCTGCCGCCCCATGCGTGGCACGTTCAGAGAAAGGTCTTGCGGGTCAAACGCCTGCTCCGGGACGGTCAGACCCCGGCAGAGGCCGCAGCACAGACGGGCTTTGCCGACCAAAGCCACATGGGGCGGCATTTCCGCGCCATCGTCGGCATGACGCCTTCGGCCTTTGCCAAGGGCTGAGACCGCGTTTTCGTTCTATATCGCCGCCCGCCGTCCGGCCTATTGCGCCCTCATCTCACGTGAGACAGGAGGCCAAGGTGGCGGTATCAGAGAGTTTCAATGCACGGCGTACGTCCCTGTGGGCCGATCTCGCGGTATTGGGCGTGGCCTTGGTCTGGGGGGCGAGCTACCCGGTGGCCAAGGGAGCGCTGGCCTATATGCCCGTTCTGTTGCTGATCTTTTATCGCTTTACGCTGACGGCGGTGGTGATGGGGGCTGTGGCCCACCGGGATCTGCGCGCGGCCCCGCGGCGTGACCTTTGGGCTGGGGCGGTGCTGGGCGCGATCCTCTGCGCTATCTTTTTGTCAGAGACATGGGGCGTGTCACTGACCACGGCGACCAATACAGCGCTGATCATCTCGCTTTGCACGATCTTCACACCGTTTCTCGAATATGGTTTGCAGCGCCGCCTTCCGCCTTTGGGCGTTATGGCGGGGGCGGTCATTGCCATCGTGGGCGTCATGGTGCTTTCAGGCGGTATGGGCGCGCTCGGCGCGGGCGACCTGCTGGTGCTGTGTGCTGCGGGCCTGCGGGCGGTGATGGTGGTCTCGACCAAGCGCCTGATGGAGGGCAGCCGCATGTCTTCGGCCGCGCTCACGGCTGTGCAGGCCGCGACGGTCGCAGCGCTCACCGGGGCGATGCTTTGGGTGCAATCGGGCGCAGGGGGGCTTTTTGTCCGGGCTGACCTCGCGGCATGGGGCGCGGTGGCCTTCCTGTCGCTCTTCTGCACCATCGGCGCCTTCTACGTCCAGAACGCCGCGGTGCGCCGCACCAGCCCCACGCGGGTGAGCTTACTCATGGGCACGGAGCCGCTCTTTGGCTTTGCCCTCGCCTGGATGCTTCTTTCTGAACCTGCGACTTTATCGGCATTTCTCGGCGCAGCGCTCATCGTTTCGGGGACTTTCCTTGGCCTTTGGGTCGAAAGGCTCCGCTGACGCTCGCAGAACTTGAAAAGCACCGATCACAATCGCAACGCGACCGGATCCGTTTTGCGCGTGGCCTGCCCCTCTCCTTGGCCTGAGCGAGTATGCCGCGCCATGCCCTGGGTGCCTGTCTCGGTGACGCCGCGCTGCATCGCCTGCCACCTCGGCACGCGGCAGGGTTCGGCCGATAGTGACGGACATGCCGATCGCGGAGCCACTACGCGGTACGGCAAATACCTGCGCAGAGCCGTCGCTTAGCGGCTCGCAGGCTGTGGCTGCAGCGAACGGCAGAAACGTCCGCGGTGCGGCCGTTAACAGGGTGCTGAAATAGTCGGGCGAGCGGAATTGTTTTCCGTCTTGCTAGGCGTGATGGCGCGATCCTCCGGCCG
>NZ_JAATOS010000162.1:0-8235 GCF_011806505.1 Salipiger sp. HF18
ATGTGATCGCCATATCGCCGCCTCAGACCTGCTCGAGCTCGACCAGCGTGCCCTGGAAATCCTTGGGATGCAGGAACAGCACCGGCTTGCCATGGGCGCCGATCTTGGGTTCGCCCGTGCCCAGCACCCGGGCGCCCGCGTCCTTGAGCCGGTCGCGCGCGGCAAGGATGTCGTCGACCTCGTAGCAGACGTGGTGGATGCCGCCCGAGGGGTTCTTGTCGAGGAAGCCCTGGATCGGGGAGTTCTCGCCCAGCGGGTAGAGCAGCTCGATCTTGGTGTTGGGCAGTTCGATGAAGATCACGGTGACGCCATGGTCCGGCTCGTCCTGCGGCGCACCGACCTTGGCGCCCAGCGTGTCGCGGTATTGCGCGGCGGCGGCCTCGAGATCCGGCACGGCGATGGCAACGTGGTTCAGACGACCGATCATGGGTTCCTCCCTTGCGTAAGCTCTCCCCCTGCTTATGGCCCCTGCCACGTCATTTTCGCAAGATGGTGCGAGCGTTAACCGCCCGTTAGGGACGACAGGTAATGAATCGGTCAAAGCCCAAAGGAGAACGTGATGACCGACTCGGATGGATACACCCCGCTTCCGCGCCCCACCGCGACCCGGCCGCTTCTCGGCATGACGGTGCTGGCGGTCGAGGACAGCCGTTACGCCTGCGACGCCATGCGGTTGCTGTGCCTGCGCAGCGGCGCGCGCATTCGCCGGGCAGACTGCCTGCAATCGGCGCGGCGGCACCTCATGGTGTATCGGCCGACCGTCGTGATCGTGGATCTTGGGCTGCCCGATGGCTCCGGCGCCGAGCTGATCTCGGAGCTGGCCTCGGCCCTGCCCCGGGTCGCGGTCATTCTCGGGACCAGCGGCGACAGCTTTGCCGAGGATGTGGCGCTGGCCGCGGGCGCCGATGGCTTCCTGCCCAAGCCCATCGCCAGCGTCACCACCTTCCAGAGCGAGATCATCTCGAACCTCCCGCCCGAGCGTCAGCCGCGCGGCCTGCGGATGGTCGTGGACGAGCCGATCCGCCCCGATCCGCTGGCCTACCGCGACGACATGGCGCATGCCGCCGACGTGCTGGGCGACGGTGGCGACGAGCGGATGCTCGACTACGTGACGCAGTTCCTGCGCGGCGTGGCGTACAGCGCCGGCGACCACGTCCTCGAGGCCGCGGCCCAGGGGCTGGCCGAGGCCCGCGCCGACGGGCGGCCGATCAAGGCCGACATCGTCCGCGTCGCAGGGCTGGTGCAGGACCGCCTCGCCGACCGCGTGGCGATCTGAGCGCACTGCTCACAGCAGCGCAAGCACCACCAGCAGCAGCCCGCAAAGCGCCATGGTCCGGCGATAGAGCCCGAGCCCGCGGGTCAGGGACGGCGCATCCGCGTCGGGCCCTGCCGCGTTGACCCAAGGCTCGTCGGCGATGGTATTGCCATAGACCCTCGGCCCCGAAAGCCGCACCGGCAGCGCGCCCGCCAGCGCCGCCTCGGGCCAGCCGGCATTGGGCGAGCGGTGCTGCGCCGCATCCGCCGCCATCACCCGCAGCGCCGGCGCCGGGCGCCCCGAGGCCAGCGCGAAGAACAGTCCCGTCAGCCGCGCCGGGATCAGATTCACCAGATCGTCGAGCCGCGCCGCCACCTTGCCGAAATCCTCGTAGCGGGTGTTGCGGTGGCCGATCATGGAGTCCATCGTGTTCACCGCCTTGTAGGCGACGATACCCGGCAGGCCTCCGATCACGCCCCAGAACAGCGGCGCCACGATGCCGTCGGAGCTGTTCTCGGCGAGGCTCTCGAGCGCCGCCCGCGCCACGCCCGAGGCATCCAGCCGCTGCGGATCGCGCCCGACGATCATCGACACCGCCTGCCGCGCCCCGGCAAGATCTCCGGCGGCGAGCGGACGCGCCACCGCGGCGACATGGTCATGCATCGAGCGCACCGCGAGGAAGGGCCAGGCAAGGATGCCGCCGATCACGATGCCAAGGGCCCCGTCCCGCAGCAGCACCTGCACCAGCAGCGCCGGGACCAGTGCCGCGGTCAGCACCACCGCCACGGTCAGCGCCCCGGCGGCACGCTGTTGCGCGACGCTGCCGCCGTTGAGCCGCTGGTCAAGCGCCGTGATCAGCCTGCCGATCCAGACCACCGGATGCCCGATGCGCCGGAACAGTGCATCGGGCCAGCCGACCAGCGCGTCGATCGCGAAGGCGGGCGCCATCACCGCGGCGAACCTCATGCGCCGGGCCCCGCCCAGTTCACCGCCACGACCGAGATCCCACCCGGGTGACAGCGCAGCCGCGTGACCGAGAGCGGCGCCACCTCGAAGAGCAGCCCCGTGGCGACGTCTCCCGCCACCAGCCCCAGCGCCGCGCGCACGATCCCGGCGTGGGCCACCACCGCGAGCGGCCCGTCAGACGCGGCGGCCGTCAGCTCGTCGAACAGGGGCCGCAGGCGCTCTGCCACGTCGGCAAAGCTCTCGCCCGCCGGCGCGCGGTGTGCGGCAAGCGCCGCGCGCGGAAGCGGGCCGAGGTCGGGCAGATCGGTGAAGGGCAGCCCGTCATGGGCGCCGAAATCCTGTTCCCACAGGCGGTTGTCGGTGGGGGGCGCATGATCGGGGGGCAGCACCCCGGGGGTCTGCCCGCAGCGCAGAGCGGGGGTCGTGACCACCCGGGGGCAGCCGGACAGCCAGCCGCGCAGGGGCGCCAGATCGGCCTCGGACGGCAGGATGGCGGGCACGTCGGTACGCCCGCAAAGCCGCCCGCCGTGGTCGGCCGGGGCGTGCCGGATCAAGAGCATCTCGTTGCTGTCAGGCGGCGTCATCGAGGCTTTCCAAATCGCGCGGAACCTGCTTTGTCACGGCTCCATGGGAAAGTCGATCCTCATCACAGGCGGCGTCCGTTCGGGCAAGAGCCGCGAGGCCGAGCGCATGACGCTCGCGCTGGGTCAGCCGGCGATCTACATCGCCACAGCCGAGGCCCACGACGACGAGATGGCCGACCGCATCGCCCGTCACCAGGCCCGCCGGGGCCCCGAATGGCGCACCGTCGGCGCACCGCTGGACCTCACGGGCGCCCTGCGCGACAGCGACGGCACCGCCCCCCGCCTGGTCGACTGCCTGACACTCTGGCTCACCAACCTGATGCTTTCGGGCCGCGACTGGGAGGCCGAGACCCGGACCCTCGCGGCGCTGCTGCCCGGGCTGCGGGCGCCGGTCGTCTTCGTCACCAACGAGGTCGGCGCCGGGATCGTCCCGGAGAACAAGCTCGCCCGCGACTTCCGCGACGCGGCCGGGCTGGTGAACCAGCAGATCGCCGCCGCCTGCGACGAGCTCTGGTTCTGCGTCGCGGGCCACCCGATGAAAGTGAAGTGACCATGACCGACCGCCCCCTCCTTGCCGCGCTGCGCGATGTCGAGACCCTGCCGCTCCCCGCCTTCGACACCGAGGCGGCCGGGGCGGCGCGCGCCCGTCAGCTCGAGCTCACCAAGCCGCCGGGCTCGCTCGGGCGGCTCGAGGAGCTGGCCGAGTTCCTCGCCGGCTGGCGCGGTCAGGCGCGCCCGGTGATCGACCGCGCGCAGGCGCTGGTCTTCGCGGGCAACCACGGCGTCTGTGCGCAGGGGGTGAACCCCTTCCCGCAGGAGGTCACCGCCCAGATGGTGGCGAATTTCGAACGCGGCGGTGCGGCCATCAACCAGCTCTGCAAGCTGAACGGCGCCGCGCTCTCGGTGGTGGCGCTCGAGCTCGACCGCCCGACCCGCGACTTCACCGCCGCCCCCGCCATGGACGAGGCCGAGACGCTCGACGCCCTGCAACGTGGTGCCGACGCGGTGGACCCGCAGGCGGATGTTCTGATCCTCGGGGAGATGGGCATCGGCAACTCGACGGTGGCGGCGGCGCTGGCGCATGCGGTGTTCGGCGGCGCGGCCCGCCACTGGGTCGGGCGCGGCACCGGCTCGGACACGGCGGCCATCGCGCACAAGGCCGAGGTGGTCTCGCGCGCAGTGGCGCAGCATTCCGGCGTCAGCGGCATCGGCCTGCTGGCGGCGCTCGGCGGGCGCGAACAGGCGGCGATCTGCGGCGCGGTGCTGGCGGCGCGGCTGGCGCGGATCCCGGTGCTGCTCGACGGCTTCATCTGCACCGCCGCGGTCGCACCCCTGCACGCGGCCCGACCCGAGCTGCTGGACCACTGCCTGATCGGCCACGCCAGTGCAGAGCCCGGGCATCGCGGCATGACCTCGGCCATGGGCAAGCGCCCGATCCTCGATCTCGGCATGGCGCTTGGCGAGGGCTCGGGCGCGGCGCTGGCGCTTGGCGTCCTGCGCGGAGCGCTGGCCTGCCACAACGGTATGTCCACCTTCGCCGAGGCCGGGGTCGCGGGAGCGTGAGCGACAGCCTGAGCGTACGCCTCGGCGAACGCATCCGCGAGACCCGACTGGCGCTGATGATGATGCCCCGCCTGCCGGCGGGCAGCTTCCCCCTGCCGCCGCCGCCGATGACCGCCGCCCGCTGGGCCTTTCCGCTCACCGGGCTGCCGGTCGGGCTGATCGGCTGGGCGGTGCTCGCGGGAGGCAGCGCGCTTGGGCTCGCATCGCTGGCCGCCGGCATCCTGGCGCTCATCGCGATGGCGCTGGCCACCGGCGGGCTGCATCATGACGGGCTGGCGGATTTCATTGACGGGCTGGGCGGCCGCGACAGGGCGCGGAGGCTCGAGATCATGCGCGACAGCCGCGTCGGCAGCTACGGCGCGCTGGCGCTGATCCTTGCCGTCGGGCTTGGCGCCGCGTCGCTCGGCGCGCTGGCCGAGGCACCCTGCAGCGCCGCCGCGCTGTTGCTGGCGGGGGTGGGCAGCCGGTTTGCCATGCTGCTGGTGCTCGACGGGCTGCCGCCGGCACGGGCCGACGGGTTGGGCCGCATGGCGACGCCCGGGCGGCCCGACCGCACCGCCTGGCTGCCCGGGCTCGCCGTCCTGCTGCTGCTCGGCCTGATCACCGGCGTGGCCGGGGTGCTGGCAGTGGCGGCGATGCTCGGCACCGCCGCCCTCGTGGCGCGCAAGGCGCGCGCTGCGCTCGGTGGCCAGACCGGAGACGTGCTGGGCGCTACGCAGCTCTGCGCCGAAACCGCCGGCTGGCTGGTGCTGAGCGCCGCGCTCTGACGCCTCAGCCCAGCGGGTCCGGCGCGATGTTGCCGCCGCAGAGCAGCACCGCGACACGCTCGCCCGGCGCCGGCACGTAGGCCCCCGAGCGCAGCGCCGCCAGCGCCGTCGCTCCCGCGGGCTCGACCAGCAGTCGGTGGGTCTGCCACAGCGCCCGCTGCGCCTCGTTGATCGACGCGTCCGTCACCCGCACGCTCTCGCCCAGATGGGCCTGCGCCAGCTCGAAGCAGATCCCGCCGATGCGGCGCGCGCCGAGCGCATTCGCCGCCACGCCCGAGACCTCGACGTCGACCGCCTCGCCGGCCTCGAGCGCCGCCGACAGCGCACAGGAGGTCTCGGGCTCCACCGCCACCACCTTGCGCGCCCCCTGCAGCCACGCCAGCGCACCGGCAATCAGCCCGCCGCCGCCAACGGCAATCAGCAGCGTGTCGGCCTCGAGCCCCTGCCGCTCCCACTCGCGGGTCAGGGTGCCCTGCCCGGCCACGGTCGCGGGCGCGTCATAGGCGTGGACCTGCATCGCGCCGGTGCTGGCCTCGTAGGCGCGCGCGGCCTCGAGCGCGTTGGCGTATTCCCCCGGCACCACGGTCAGCGCAGCGCCGGTGCGCTCGATCAGCGCGATCTTCGCAGGGCCCGCCATTTCGGGCACGAAGATCTGCGCCCCGAACCCCAGCCGTGTTGCCGCATGGGCCACCGCCGCGCCGTGGTTGCCGCCCGAGGCCGCGACCACGCCCGCCTCGGGCACCGGCCCGGCCAGCAGCGTGTTGAACGCGCCGCGCGCCTTGAAACTGCCCGTATGCTGCAGCTGCTCGAGCTTCAGCTCCACCGGGCGATCCCAGAGCGCGTCGCTGGTCATCACCGGGGTTACCTGAGCGTGGCCTTCGATCCGGGCTGCGGCCTCGTTGATTGCGTGTTTCCAGTCCATTCTGACGTTCCCCTGATGACGCGACGAGGGCGGACGCTATAGTCTGAAGACGGGCAGGACAAGGATACCCCCAGGAATGAACGACGAACGCCACTCCGTCTTCCGCGATGCCGGCCGGGACCGCGAGACCGCGGAGCAGATCCCCGACACCCCGCAGACCCGCGCCCCCTCCTACCGGCTCGCCTTCGCCGACGAAGGCTTTCTCTGCCGCGACGAACTGCGCCCGGTGCGGCTGCAGCTCGAGCTGCTGAAGCCCCAGCTGATCCTCGACGAACGCAACATCGACTCCACCGTGGTGCTGTTTGGCGGCGCGCGCATCCCCTCGCCCGAGGAGCGCCACACCGCCCGCACCAAGACCCTCGCCGAGCTGACCCATTTTTACGAAGAAGCGCGGCTCTTTGCCCGGCGCATGACCGAGAAGTCCATCGCCAGCGGCAACCGCGAGTTCGTGATCACCACCGGTGGCGGCCCCGGCGTGATGGAGGCGGGCAACCGCGGCGCGGAAGAGGCGGGCGGCGTCTCGATCGGGCTCAACATCGTGCTGCCGCACGAGCAGGCGCCGAACACCTACGTGACGCCGGAGCTCTGCTTCAACTTCCACTACTTCGCGATCCGCAAGATGCACTTCCTGATGCGCGCGCGGGCGATCTGCGTCTTCCCCGGCGGTTTCGGTACGCTCGACGAGATGTTCGAGGCGCTGACGCTGATCCAGACCGGCCGCATGGAGCGGGTGCCGTTCCTGCTTTTCGGCCGCGCCTTCTGGGAGAAGATCATCAACTGGGAAGCACTCGAGGACGCGGGCACCATCAGCCCCGAGGATCTCGACCTGTTCCGCTTCGTGGAGAGCGCCGAAGAGGCCGCGGCCGTGATCGAGGAATGGGGCCCCGCCCCCGCCCGCGACGACATTCCCGGGCGCTGAGTCCCGAGATGACAAAGGCAGGGGGCGACGCCGCCTCCTGCCTGTCTCTGACTTTCCGGAAATCTGTGCCCCTGACCGCGGCCTGCCTCAGGCCCCCCGCAAGGGCTCACGCGTTCAGACGCGGGCCTTCTCGTCGGCCTGGGCGGTCTGCTCGGCATCCTTGCAACGCTCGACCCAGCGGGCGATCACGCTGCGGGCCATGTCCTCGTCTAGCCCGGCGATGGCGCTGCGCAGGTCCTTGAGCGCGGTCGCGATCTCGAACTCCGAGAGGTAGCTCTCCTGCGCGCGCAGGATCTTGTGGTGCGGCGTGGTCAGCATGTCCGGCGAGATCAGCAGCTCTTCGTGCAGCTTCTCGCCCCTGCGCAGGCCGGTGATCTCTATCTCGATATCGCCGTCCGGGTGCTTGGCATCGCGCACGGTATAGCCCGCGCCCTCGATCATCTGGCGCGCCAGCTTCTTGATCGGCACCGGGTCGCCCATGTCGAGCACGAAGACGTCGCCGCCGCGCGCGAAGGAGCCGGCCAGCAGCACCAGCCGCGCCGCTTCCGAGACGGTCATGAAATAGCGCGTCACCTTGGGATCGGTCAGGGTGACCGGGCCGCCGCGGGCGATCTGTTCCTCGAACAGCGGGATCACCGAGCCCGACGAGCCCAGAACGTTGCCGAAGCGCACCATCGAGAACCGGGTGCCGGCACTGCGGGTTGCGAGATCCTGCACCACAAGCTCGGCGAGGCGCTTGGAGGCCCCCATGACGTTGGTCGGGCGCACGGCCTTGTCCGAGGAGACGAGGATGAAGCGCTCGACCCCGGCCTCGCGGGCGATGTCCGCCAGCACCTTGGTGCCGATGACGTTGTTGTTGAGCCCCGAGAGCACGTTGCATTCGACCAGCGGCAGATGCTTGTAGGCCGCAGCGTGCAGGACCACCTCGATGCGGTGCTCCTGCATGATCTCGGCCATCAGCTGCTCGTTCAGCACCGAGCCGAGGATCGGCACGATGGTCATGCCATGCGCGATGTCGCGCAGTTCCTTGTCGATGTTGTAGAGCCCGAGTTCCGAATGATCGACGAGCACCACGCAGTCGGGCTTGCAGGCGATGAGCTGGCGGCAGAGCTCGGAGCCGATCGAACCACCGGCCCCGGTCACGAGGATGCGGCGGCCGCTGTAGGCGTGGCTGACGCCCGGCAGCTCGGCCTCGAGCCGGTTGCGGCCCAGCAGGTCGTCGAGCGACACCGGCGAGACCCGCTTCTTCAGCTCGCGTT
>NZ_JAATOS010000163.1:0-8232 GCF_011806505.1 Salipiger sp. HF18
GGTGAGCAGCCGCGGATACCATTCCTCGACCCGCTCGGCGTCGAAGGCACCCGCCCGCTGCATGCCCAGCGTCAGCATCGCCCGCGCCCCGCGAAACGCCGTGGCGGCGTCGGTCAGCGGATCCAGCCGCTCGGCCAGCCCCATGCGCTCGAAGCACCAGTTCGCCGATGCGATGAGATCTGCGCTGGTGTCCGCCAGCGTTCCGTCGAGATCGAAGATCACCGTCTTCATGCCCTGCCCCTTTTGTCCTGCCCGTTTTCCTGTCACACGGCGAAATCCAACGTGAAGCCTGCGACCTTGCCCCTTTTCCCTGACCGGATAAAACGGGCCAAGGCAGAAAACAAACGAGAAACCGGCATGAGCATCGCCCTAATCATCCTTGCAGCGGGAAAGGGCACCCGCATGGAGTCCGACCTTCCCAAGGTCCTGCACCGCATCGCCCACGCCCCGATGCTCTGGCACGCCATGCGCGCGGGACAGGCGCTGGAACCGGCGCGCGTCGTCGTCGTCGCCGGGCACGAGGCCGAAATGGTCACCGCCTCGGCGCAGGATTACGACCCCGAGGCCCGCGTCGTGCTGCAGGGCGAACAGCTCGGCACCGCCCACGCGGTGGCGCAGGCGGCGCCCGAGCTGGCGGAGTTCGACGGCGACGCCATCGTGCTCTACGGCGACACGCCCTTCATCAGCCAGGACACGCTCGAGGCCATGGCCCGGGCGCGCGCCACCCATGACGTGGTGGTGCTGGGCTTCGAGGCCGCCGATCCGGGCCGCTACGGCCGGCTGGTGACCGAGGGCGACGCGCTCCTGCGCATTGTCGAGTTCAAGGACGCCACCAACGAGGAGCGGGCCATCACGCTCTGCAACTCCGGCGTGGTGGCCGCCGACGCGCGCACGCTCTTCTCGCTGATCGAGGCGGTGGGCAACGACAACGCGGCGGGCGAATACTACCTCCCCGACATCGTCGCCATCGCCCGCGAGCGCGGGCTGTCTGCGGGCGTGGTGCATTGCGCCGAGGCCGAGACCCTGGGCGTCAACTCGCGCGCCGAGCTTGCGGGCGCCGAGGCCTCCTTCCAGCGTGCCGCACGGACGCGGATGATGGAGGACGGCGTGACCTTCCACGCCCCCGAGACGGTCTACCTCGCCTGGGACACGGTGATCGGCCGCGACGCCGAGGTCGAGCCCAACGTCATCTTCGGATCCGGCGTCACCATCGAGAGCGGCGCCCGCATCCGCGCCTTCAGCCATCTCGAGGGCTGCCACGTCAGCCGCGGCGCCATCGTCGGCCCCTTCGCCCGGCTCCGGCCCGGCGCCGAGCTGGCAGAGGACACCCATGTCGGCAATTTCGTCGAGATCAAGAATGCCTATCTCGGCGAAGGCGCGAAGGCCAACCACTTGACCTATCTCGGCGATGCCGACATCGGCGAGGGCACCAACATCGGCGCGGGCACCATCACCTGCAACTACGATGGCGTGTTCAAGCACCGCACCACCATCGGGAAGAATGCCTTCATCGGCTCCGACACGATGCTGGTGGCCCCGGTGACCATCGGCGACGGCGCCATGACCGGCTCGGGCTCGGTCATCACCTCCGATGTCGCCCCCGGCGCGCTGGCGCTGGGTCGGGCCAAACAGGTCGACAAGCCAGGCTTCGCCACCAAGCTCTTCGAGATGCTGCGGGCGAAGAAAGCCACCCAGAAGAAGGACTGACAGGCATGTGCGGAATTGTAGGCGTGCTGGGCAACCACGAGGCGTCCCCCATTCTGGTCGAGGCGCTGCGGCGGCTCGAATACCGTGGCTATGACAGCGCCGGTATCGCCACGATCAACGGCGGCAAGCTCGACCGGCGCCGCGCCGTCGGAAAGCTGGTGAACCTCTCGGACCGGCTCGTGCACGAGCCGCTGCCGGGCAAGTCGGGCATCGGCCACACCCGCTGGGCGACCCATGGCGAGCCCAACGAGAAGAACGCCCACCCGCACCGCTCGGGGCCCGTGGCGGTGGTGCACAACGGCATCATCGAGAACTTCCGCGAGCTGCGCTGCGAGCTCGCCAAGAAGGGCCACCAGCCCGAGACCGACACCGACAGCGAGACCGTGTCGATGCTGGCCCGGCTCTATCTCGAAGAGGGCAAGACCCCGGTCGAGGCCGCGCGCGCCACGCTGGCCCGGCTCGAGGGTGCCTTCGCGCTGGCCTTCCTCTTCGACGGCGAAGAGGATCTGATCATCGCCGCCCGCAAGGGCTCGCCGCTGGCCATCGGCCACGGGGACGGCGAGATGTTCGTGGGCTCTGACGCCATCGCGCTGGCGCCGATGACCGACACCATCACCTATCTCGAGGAAGGCGACTGGGCGGTCATTACCCGCAAGGGCGCCGAGATCTTCGACATGGAGAACCGCCGGGTGAACCGAGATGCCCGCAAGATCCGCATGGACGCGGCGCGCATCGACAAGGCCGGCTACAAGCACTTCATGGCCAAGGAAATCGCCGAGCAGCCCACGGTTCTGGCCGATGCCCTGTCCGCCTATCTTGACGGGGACAACATCAGGTTCCCCTCGCAAGGCATTGATTTCACAAAGATCGACCGGCTGACCATGGTGGCCTGCGGAACCGCGTTCTACGCCTGTCTCACGGCGAAATACTGGTTCGAGAAGCTCGCCCGTCTGCCGGTCGAGGTCGATATCGCCTCCGAGTTCCGCTACCGCGAGCCGCCGGTGGTGCCCGGCACCACGGCGATCTTCGTGAGCCAGTCCGGCGAGACCGCAGACACACTCGCCGCCCTGCGCTACTGCCGCGACATGGCCGACAGCATCGTCTCGGTGGTCAACGTCGACACCAGCTCCATCGCCCGCGAGAGCGACCTCGCCCTGCCGATCCACGCCGGGGTCGAGGTGGGCGTCGCCTCCACCAAGGCCTTTACCTGCCAGCTCAACGTGCTGCTGCTGCTGGCCATCGAGGCCGCCTCGCAGCGCGGAGAGATGGCGCCTGCCGACCGCAAGGAGCTGCTGTCGCAGCTGCGCGGGTTGCCGGGGCTCTTCAACGCCGCGCTCGACCGGGATCCGACCATCGAGCGCGCGGCGCTGCGCATCTCCGAGGCCCGCGACGTGTTGTTCCTCGGCCGCGGCATGATGTACCCGATCGCACTGGAAGGCGCCTTAAAGCTCAAGGAAATCAGCTATATCCACGCCGAAGCTTATGCGTCCGGCGAGCTCAAGCACGGGCCCATCGCGCTGATCGACAAGACCGTGCCGGTGATCGTCATGGCGCCGCATGACTCGCTCTTCGACAAGACCGTGTCGAACATGCAGGAGGTGATGGCGCGCGGCGGCAAGGTCTGTCTGGTGACCGACGCGGCGGGTGCCGCCGAGGCCGGCGAGGGCGTGGCGCAGGTCATCACCCTGCCTGCGGTGGACGAACGGCTGGCGCCGCTGCTCTACGCGCTGCCGGCGCAGCTCATCGCCTACCATGCCGCCGTCGCCAAGGGCACCGACGTCGACCAGCCGCGCAACCTCGCGAAATCGGTGACGGTGGAATGACCTCAGCGCTCTGGCCCGTGAGGGGCCGCGCGTCTTGGGCGACGCAGGAAAGGGCCCGCGCGTGACGCCCGAGGCCGCGCTGGACGAGATCGCGTCCCATGCGGAACCCGGCCGCGCCGAGGAGATGCGCGCCTACCACAAGGTGGCGCGCCGCTATCTCGGCGTGCCCAACCCGGTGCTGAACGACCTCGCCCGGGACTGGCGGCAGGCGCTGCCGGTGGATGCTCGGGTCGAGCTGGCCAGTGGCCTGTGGCAGAGCGACGTTTTCGAAGCACGTCTCGCTGCCGCCAAGCTGCTGACGCAGGCGCGGATCCGGCCCGACGACGGGGTCTGGGCGCTGATCGCGTCGTGGGTGCCCGAGTTCGACAGCTGGGCCATCGCCGACCATGCCTGCCTCGCCGGGCAGCGGCGCCTCGTGGCGGACCCTGCGCGGATCGAGCAGGTGGCGGGCTGGACCGAGAGCCCGCATCTCTGGACCCGGCGGGCGGCGCTGGTCATCACCCTGCCCTGGGCCAAGATGAACTTCCCCTCCGAGGCCGATCTCGCGATCCGCGACCGGGTGCTCGGCTGGGCGGCGGGCTATGTCCCGGACAGAGAATGGTTCATCCAGAAGGCCGTCGGCTGGTGGATCCGCGACCTTTCAAAGCATGACGCGGCCCGCGCCCGCGCCTTTCTCGACAGCCATGGCGCGGGGCTGAAGCCCTTCGCGCTTCGGGAAGCCTCGAAATACCTCTGAGGGCTTTTCGGGGGGTCCCGAAGTCGCCTCAGAGGCGCCGGCGCAGGATGCCGATGGCGCCGCGGATCTCATCCCGCACCGGCCCCTCGCGCGGTGCGTCGCGCAGAGAGGTCAAGAGCTCGGGCGACGGCCGGCCCTTGCGGGCCCAGGTGAGGCCCGCCAGATGGCGCGCGGCGCCCTCGGTCAGCTGGTCGGGCAGCTCCTGCCCCGAGAGCGTGCCCCAGACCCCCGCCCAGCAGCGCGCCACGGTCCACGGGTTGTAGCCGCCTCCGCCCGAAACGATGAGCCGGGGCGCGAGGTCGAAGAGCGCCGAGACCGCGCGGAAATGGCTGTTGTTCGACAGCGCGAGGCGCGACAGCGGGTCCTCGGTCAGCGCGTCCGAGCCGCATTGCAGGAACACTACGTCCGGCTCGAAACGCTCGACCGCAGGCAGGATCAGCCGCTCGAGCACCAGCGCGAATTCGCTGTCGTTGAAGCCGCGCGGCACCGGCAGGTTGAAGGCCGCGCCATCGCCGTCGTCCGCAACCGCACCGGTGAAGGGCCAGCGGCGGTCCTCGTGCACCGAGATCGTGCGCACCTGCTCGGAGCCGTGGAAGGCGTATTCGACACCGTCGCCGTGATGGGCGTCGATGTCGACATAGACGACGCGGCGCGCGCCGAGCCGCAGCAGATGCAGGATGGTCAGCACCGGCTCGTTCAGGAAGCAGAAGCCGCTGGCGCGGTCGGCGAAGGCGTGGTGCGTGCCCCCGCCGAGATTGTGCACCGCCCGCGCCTGCCCCGACATCACCAGCTCGGCCGCGAGCAGCCCGCCGCCCACGGCGGTGGCGGGGCGGCGGAACATTTCGGGGAAGACCGGGTTCGACAGCGTCCCCAGCCCGTGCCTCTCGCGGATCTCGGGCGAGACCGCGCCCTCGCGCTCCGCCGCCTCGAGCGCCGCCACATAGGCGGGCGTGTGAAAGGCGGTCAGCGCCGCCGCACGGGCGCGCGGGCTGGTGCGGTAGAGCGCCGAGGGCAGCAGTCCGAGCGCACGGGCAAGGTCGATGGCGGCGGGCACGCGCTCGATCGAAAGCGGGTGACGAATGCCGTAGCGCGAGCCACGGTAGATCTCGGAGCCAATGAAGAGCGCGCGCTGCATGTGCCCTATCTAGGACGCCTGGCCGCCGACGAAAAGCGCAACAACGGGAGCCCGTTGCACATTCCCTGCGGTTGATGTTGTCTCGCGCGCATGTATGGAACGACCCTCCCCCTCCGGATGATCTGGCTCACCTCGGCGCTGCTCGTGCTCGGCGGGCTGGGCGGGCTGCTGGCGCAGGCGCTGCACTTGCCGATGCCCTTCATGCTCGGCAGCCTCGCCAGCGCGGCGGCGGCCGTGGCGCTGTTTCAGCACGGCGCGCTGCGCGACTACCGCTTTCCGCTGAAGTTCCGCACGCTCTTCATCGGGCTCATCGGGGTGATGATCGGCACGCAGGTGCGGCCCGACATGATCAACGAGCTTGGCGGCGTGGCGATCTCGCTTGCGGCACTGTCGGTGTTCGTGGCGCTGGCCCATGCGGGCAACTACCAGATTTTCCGCAGGCTCGGCGGCTATAGCAAGGCCACCGCCTATTTCGCCGGCACCCCCGGCGGGCTGATGGAGAGCCTCGTGATGGGCGAGCGCGCCGGTGCCGACCTTGCGCTGCTCACCGCCCAGCAGTTCCTGCGCATCATCATCGTGATCACCGTGCTGCCGACGGCTCTGTCGCTCTGGTTCGGCCACCCGGTCGGCAGCGCCGCCGGGATCACCACGGGCGCGGCAGCCCCGGTGCCGCTGCTGGGGCTCGGGCTCATCGTTCTGGCGGCGCTGGCCGGGCTCGGGATCGCCGGGCTGATCCGCCTGCCCGCCGGGCAGATCACCGGGCCGCTCCTGCTGTCGGCGGCGATCCCCCTGACCGGCGCGGTGGACCTGCACCTGCCGTTCTGGCTGATCGCCGTGGCGCAGGTCGTGGTGGGCGTGTCGCTGGGGCTGCGCTTCACCGGCATGTCGGCGGCGATGCTGCGCCGCTCGCTCGGCATGAGCCTGGTGTCGGTGGGCTGGATGCTGCTGCTGGGCGCGGGCTTCGCGCTGGCGCTGGCGCAGGTCACGGGACTGCCGTTCCTGCACCTGCTGATCTCCTACGCGCCGGGCGGCGTCACCGAGATGTCGGTGATCGCGCTCGGGCTCGCGATGAACCCGGCGCTGGTGAGCCTGCACCACGTGGTGCGGATCCTGCTCACCGTGGGGTTCATGAGCCTTGCCGAAAAGGGCATGAAGCTCGACGCAGAGTGATCCCGCGCCGCAGGGTGAACCGGGGTCAGCCCCCGGCCTTCTCTTCGAGCACCAGCCATTCCTCCTCGGCGGCGGAGAGCTTCTCCTGCCGCTCGGTCAGCGCCTCGGTGGCCTTGCGGAACTTCACCGGCTCGCGGGTGAAAAGCTCGGGGTCCGCGAGCAGCTGCTCGAGCTTGCCGATCTCGGCCTCGAGCCGCTCGATGACGCCCGGCAGTTCCTCGAGCCGGTGTTTCTCGGTGAAGCTGAGCCCGTCCCGGGGCTTGGCGGCGGCGGCCTCGGGTTTCGGGGCTTCGCGCGCGGGTTTCGCGGACTTCGCGTCGGGCGCCGCAGCGGACTGGGTCTCGGCGCGCTGCGCCTGGTAGTCGCTCCAGCCGCCGGCATAGACCAGCGCGCGGCCGTCCCCCTCCATCGCCACGGTGGTGGTGGCGATGCGGTCGAGGAAGTCGCGGTCGTGGCTGACGATCAGCACGGTACCGTCGTATTCGCCCAGCAGGTCCTGCAGCAGGTCGAGCGTCTCGACGTCGAGATCGTTTGTCGGTTCGTCGAGCACCAGCAGGTTCGATTCCCGCGCCATCAGTTTGGCCAGCAGCAGCCGCGCCTTCTCGCCGCCCGAGAGCGAGCGCACCGGCGCACGGGCCTGCCGCTCGTCGAAGAGGAATTCCTTGAGGTAGCCCACCACGTGCTTGGGCTCGCCGCGGACCAGCACCTGATCGGCCTTGCCCGAGACGCGCATCTCCTTGTCGCCGGTGAGGCTTTCCCAGAGGCTCATGTCCGGATCGAGCTGGGCGCGGGTCTGGTCGAAGACCGAGACCTGCAGGTTGGTGCCGAGCTTCACGGTGCCCTCGTCGGGGGCGATCTCCCCCAGCAGCATGCGGATGAGGGTGGTCTTGCCGGTGCCGTTCGGCCCCACCAGCGCCACCCGGTCGCCGCGCTGCACGGTCAGGCTGAAGTCGCGCAGGATCTGCTTGTCGCCGAAGCTCTTGGAGAGCTTCACCGCCTCGATGACCTTCTTGCCCGAGGTCGGCGCCGAGGCGAGCTCCATCGCGGCCGCGCCCTGCCGGCGGATCATGCCGGAGCGTTCCTGCCGCAGTGCCCTCAGCGCGCGGAGCCGGCCCTGGTTGCGGGTGCGGCGGGCAGAGATGCCCTCGACCGCCCACTTGGCCTCGGACTTGATCTTGCGGTCGAGCTTGTGGCGGGCGTCGTCTTCCTCGGCCCAGATCTTGTCGCGCCAGTCCTCGAAGCCCCTGAAGCCCTGTTCCTGCCGGCGCACGGCGCCGCGGTCGATCCAGAGCGTGGCGCGGGTGAGCTCCTCGAGGAAGCGGCGGTCGTGGCTGATCAGCACGAAGGCCTTGCGGGTGCCCTTGAGTTCGGTTTCGAGCCACTGGATGGCGGCGATGTCGAGGTGGTTGGTCGGCTCGTCGAGCAGCATCACGTCGGGATCCTGCGCCATCAGCCGGGCCAGCGCCGCGCGCCGGCGCTCGCCGCCCGAGGCGGTCTCGACCGCGCGCTCGGGGTCGAAGCCGAGCCCCTGCCCGGCCGCCTCGACGAGATACATCTCGGCCGGACCGAGGCCCTCGGCGGCGTAGTCGCCGAGCGTGGCGAAGCCGGTCAGGTCGGGCTCCTGCTCCATGTAGCCGACCGAGGTGCCCGAGGGCACGACG
>NZ_JAATOS010000164.1:0-8231 GCF_011806505.1 Salipiger sp. HF18
TGCCCGCCGTGGCATCCTGATCAGACTCGGACCTCTCCGAAGGTCCACGCTCCTACACCACGCGCGGGGGCACTATCAAGGGGACCTCCTGAACAGCTTGATCTATGCAGTGATTATCGACCTGATCGATACTCACCATTTAAATCCCATGCGTAGCGAATCTGAGTCCACCGGCATCAGCGCCTGTGATGTAGTAGCCAGAGCCATGGCCAATCTCAGAAGGAGGCCGCAGGGCTATTCGACGATCAAGCGCATCTATCTCACCCAAAACGCTGCTCAGGACGATCTTTTTTGATCATTGCCCAAAACGTATGGGAACCGAAGGTCGAGAAACTAAATCTGACCCTGCCGAAGTGCGAACCCAGAGGATTCAAATGGGTTATTAAATCGGCTGATTAGTCAGTCTACGACATTTCGTTCAGGATCCAGCAGCATTCCTTTCGAACCACCGAGATCGAAAGGAACCCGAACATGGACGAAGAGATTTGGAGGCTTCCGAGGGTCATGAGAGCTGTCGGCATGGGCCGAAGCTGGATTTACCTGGCAGTTGCCGAAGGTCGTTTCCCTGCACCGATCAAACTCGGCAAACGAGCTGTAGGCTGGAGACGCGCTGACGTTCAGGCTTGGCTCGAGAGCCGTTTCCAGCCGGAGCAGTAAGATGCGCAGAACGCAAAGAGGAAATTCGGAATACGTGAATTTGAAAGCCTATCGGTGGGCCTTGGGCTCGGAAGGGCTGGTCAAGAACACGCGCTCGTTGTTTCTGGAGTTGGCGCGCCGGTCTGATGAGTTTGGATGCTGCCACGTCAGCCGTGGCAAACTCTCTGACATCCTCGGCTGTAGCAAGAGGACGATCGACAGTCATTTCTCCATTTTGGTCGGCAGAAAATTGATCCGTCGGATCGGGCGCTATACCCCAAAGAAAGGACAAGTATCGAGTGTCACACTGATCTCAGCCTGGCCAGATCGCACCCGAATTCCCCCATCAGGCCATCCGAAATACGGCAAATTTATCAAGGAGGATGCGCTTGAATCTCTGATCCATGCGCGCTCCAACCTGCAAAAAATGCAGGGGGCCAGAGAAGAAAATTCGGGCCATAGAATAGGTACCAATGAACTAAATACTACTACAGAAGGCGTTGAAATGGCTTTGCTGGAGCATTGTCTAGCTGCCTTGGATCCATGGGCTGATGAGAGCAACTGCAGGTATTTGCGTCGGCGGTCAGACACCTTGTTGGAACTGCTCGACATGGGGTTTGTTCTCGAAACGGACGTACTTCCGGTCCTAAGAATGATGGGGAAACGCGATGGTGCCGTCCCCATCTTGCACTCCTGGCATTATTTCGCGGATCCGATACGCAAGCGCGTAGAGGCGCGAAAAGACAAGCAGGGCAATTCCGAAACGAACGGCCTGGGCGCGAATACCCGCTCTGCCAGTGAAGGAAAAAACGCGCCATACCCGGCGCCATCGGAGGTCAAGGCCGACGTCTCTCGGGAAATGAACCGTGTGTTGCGCTCTGTCGCGACGAGCAAGCGGGTCCCAAAAACAGGAGATGATCACTGATGCGACGGCTCCAAGCAGCAACGGTCTCCTGCCTAGACTTTACCCCCCTCTTTGGGTCCTTCGGCGCCACGTCCGTATGCGGGGGGCGAAAGCCCGCGAACTCCCTAGTTCGAGATAACAATTTTGGGTTCGCACTTGGGGTTCGCAGGTTCGCATTTGTGGACAAAAGGTTCGCACCTGTTTCGGAACTGGAGCTTGCCGCTCGGATGCGCCCCGGCATTCAATGCACCCAATTCCACGCCACGGGCAGGCAGCCCCCAGTCAAATGGAATCTTGGCGATGAAACCTCAGCGATAGCAGGGCGCTGGGCTGCGCCTGAGGAAGAGGCGCGATGGACAATCTGACCTATGGTTCCAACCCCGTACCAGTCGCGATGCTAACGCCCACAGAGCGTCGGCGAGAACTATGCGCCCTTCTCGCGCTGGGACTGATCCGTCTTCGCAACCGAAACCAGGCCAAATAGGGCAGCGGCGTTGATGAGGCACAGCAAATGAATAACGGCATGGATCTACACTTTTGGACCGATTTGAGCGCCCATTCCCTCAGCTCAGTTGGAGACCGCATGACCAATCAAGATTCCATTCCCGCCCGCCTGGCCGCGCTCAAGACAACATCGACGCCGGACCTGAAGCAGCAATGGCGTGACCTGTTCGACAGCGAGCCGCCCCCGTTCAACCGCCGCTACCTTGAGAGCCGACTGGCGTACCGCATCCAGGAACTGGCCTATGGCGGGCTGAAGCTGGAGACCATTCGGCGTTTGGAGATGCTGGGCGAGGAACTTGACGGCGGAGACAAGAAGAAGCGCGGCATGCGCCTCGACCGCGACCGTCCCATCACTGGCACGCGCCTCCTGCGCGAATGGCAGGGTGTCGAATATATCGTCACGGTCACGGCCGATGGCTTCGAGTGGCAGGGGCGACCCTCAAAGTCGCTTTCGGCCATCGCGCGGGCCATCACCGGCACGCGCTGGAACGGCTGGGTCTTTTTCGGCCTGAAGAACCACAGGGGGCGGACATGACGAAGCCGCCCGAAAGATCGAAGGTCGTGCGCAAGCTGCGTTGCGCGGTCTACACTCGGAAATCCTCCGAGGAAGGGCTGGAGCAGGAGTTCAATTCGCTCCACGCCCAACGAGAGGCCTGCGAGGCATACATCGCCAGTCAACGCTCCGAAGGATGGGTGCTGGTCCGCGATCAGTATGACGACGGCGGTATCTCCGGCGGCACGCTGGACCGCCCGGGCCTGCAGCAATTGATGGCGGATATCGAGGACGGGCTCGTCGATGTTGTCGTGGTCTACAAGATCGACCGTCTCAGCCGCTCGCTGGCCGATTTTGCCAAGCTGGTCGAGGTGTTCGACCGGAACGGCGTGACCTTCGTGTCGGTGACGCAGTCCTTCAACACGACGACGTCCATGGGCCGGTTGACGCTGAACATCCTGCTGTCCTTCGCCCAGTTCGAGCGTGAGGTGACGGCCGAGCGCATCCGCGACAAGGTCGCCGCGAGCCGGAAGAAGGGCATGTGGATGGGTGGTGTGCCGCCTTACGGTTACCGCGTTGAAAACAGGAAGTTGCTAATCGACGACAAGCGCGCCGAACACGTCCGCTGGATCTTCGCCCGCTTCCTCGAGATCGGGTCGGGCACAGAGCTGGCCCGCGAGGTTGCAAATCGGGGCATCCGCACACCGCGCGGCAACCGGATCGACAAGAAGTACCTGTACCGAATGCTGGACAACCGCGCCTATATTGGCGAAGCGGTGCACAAGGGCGATAGCTACCCCGGCGAACATGACGCAATCATCGACAGAGATATCTGGGAAAAAGTCCACGCGATCCTGAAAGAGAGCCCCCGCAAGCGCGCCGCCCGCACACGCGCCGACACGCCCGCGCTGCTGAAAGGGCTGCTCTACGGCCCCGATAGCGCGGCATTCTCGCCGACCCACACCCGGAAAGGCGGCAAGCTCTACCGCTACTATGTCAGCCAGACGGTTTTGAAGCATGGCGCCGGATCGTGTCCCGTTGGCCGCGTGCCGGCCGGTGAGATCGAGGCCGCCGTCTTAGACCAACTCCGCGCCGTGTTTCGCCAACCCGAAATCGTGGCGGGCACGTGGAAGGCCGCCCGTGCTCACGCCGAAGACATAACCGAAGCCGACGCCCGCACGGCCCTGCAGCAACTTGACCCGCTGTGGGATGAACTCTTCCCCGCCGAGCAGGCGCGCATCACGGCGCTGCTGGTCGAGCGAGTGGACATCGGTATGGAGGGCTTGAACGTCAGGCTCCGCGTCGACGGTCTCCATAGCCTTGCGCGTGAAATGCTTGCAGGCGGCATTGAGGTGGCTGCATGAACAGCAGGACGCCGGTCCCGGACACCGTGACGCTACGCCACCACTCCCGCAACGCGCTCGGAGTTCTGGCAGGCCAAATTCGCGGCGAACGTTGCACGGGACAGCTCCGTTCGCGGAGCGCTGCTTGATGAGGGTTGGCGCGTGGCGACGATTTGGGAGTGTGCCTTGCGTAAGCCCGACCAGGTTTCCGTGGCCACCGACCGTCTTGCAGAATGGCTGGTGGCTGTAGGTGACACGCTCGAACTCGGTGAAAACGAGGCTTCGGCACACGTAAGAGAAGGTAAGGAAACCGGCTCTTCCCGCTGATTGACCCAGCGCAGCAAGGCTATGATCCGCCTGTTGAATGTTCGATCCGGGTTCCTTCTCACGAACGCCACTGACATCGAAGTGTTCAGCTGGCGCGTCGTAAAAATATAGATATTTCTGATAGTTGCAAGCTATTCACCAAATCGGCGCAGTCATGAGGTCCGGAGAATATCGCCCCTGAGAGACCGCTTCCGGGCCTCCCGGCGCAGGGGGCAGTGCTCAGCCCCACCCGCATAACCCTCGAAAACAACGAAAAAATCCGGCCGCAGCCGGATCGGGAGAACGCTTTCGCAGGGGCGAGTGGCGGAGAGGAAGGGATTCGAACCCTCGAGACGGTTTCCCGCCTACACACTTTCCAGGCGTGCGCCTTCGACCACTCGGCCACCTCTCCGCCGACCCCTTTAGCGGATCGAATGTCCCGGATGCAAGGGCCAATCCGCCGATAAATCAAAGCCCCGGCAAAACCGGGGCTCTGGGATCGTTGTATGTAGAAAAGCATCGCGAACCGACGCCGCCTCACATGTTCGGGTAGTTCGGGCCGTCCCCGCCCTGGGGCACCGTCCAGGTGATGTTCTGGGCCGGGTCTTTGATGTCGCAGGTCTTGCAGTGAACGCAGTTCTGGAAGTTGATGACGAAACGCGGGCCGCCCTCTTCCTCGACGAACTCGTAGACCCCTGCCGGGCAGTAGCGCTGCGAGGGGCCGGCGAAGCTGGTGTAGTCCACCACCACCGGCACCGCCTCGTCCTTGAGCCGAAGGTGGCAGGGCTGGCTTTCCTCGTGGTTGGTGAAGGCGAAGGACACGTTGGTCAGCCGGTCGAAAGACAGCTTGCCGTCGGGCTTGGGGTAGTCGATCGGCTTGTGGTGCGACGCGGGCTCGGTCGAGGCCGCATCGTTCTTGCCGTGGCCCATGGTGCCGAACAGCGAGAAGCCGAGCTGGTTGGTCCACATGTCGAGCCCGCCCATGGTCAGCGAGCCCACGAGCCCGTACTTCGACCACATCGGCTTGACGTTGCGCACCTTCCACAGGTCCTTGCCGATGGCACCCTCGCGCACCTCGGTCTCGTAGGCGGTGAGCTCGTCGCCCTCGCGTCCGGCCCGGATCGCCTCGAAGGCGGCCTCTGCCGCGGACTTGCCCGAGAGCATGGCGTTGTGGTTGCCCTTGATGCGCGGCACGTTGACCATGCCCACCGAGCAGCCCAGCAGCGCCACGCCGGGCGCGACCATCTTCGGCATCGACTGGTAGCCGCCCTCGGAGATCGCCCGTGCCCCGTAGGCCACGCGCTTGCCGCCCTCGAGCAGCGCCGCCACGTGGGGGTGATGCTTGAAGCGCTGGAACTCCATGTACGGGAACAGGTAGGGGTTCTTGTAGTTCAGGTGAACCACGAAGCCCACATACACCTGGTTGTTCTCGATGTGGTAGATGAAGGCACCGCCACCGGCGTTGCTTCCCAGCGGCCAGCCCATGGTGTGCTCGACGCGGCCTTCCTTGTGCTTCGCCGGGTCGATCTCCCAGATTTCCTTCATCCCGAGGCCGAACTTCTGCGGGCACTTGCCGGCGGACAGGTCGTATTTCGCGATGACCTCCTTGGCGAGCGAGCCGCGCACGCCCTCGGAGAGGAACACGTACTTGCCGTGCAGCTCCATGCCCGGCTCATAGCCCGGCCCGGGGGTGCCGTCCGCCTCGCGGCCGAACTCGCCCGCAACCACGCCCTTGATCCGGTCTCCCTCGTAGACGAGCTCGGAGCAGGACATGCCCGGGAAGATCTCGACGCCCAGCGCCTCGGCCTGCTCGGCCATCCAGCGGCAGACGTTGCCCATGGAGACGATGTAGTTGCCGTGGTTCGACATGAACGGCGGCATCGGCCAGTGCGGGATGCCGAGCTTGCCGCTCTCGCCGAGGACGTAGAACTTGTCCTCGCGGACCGGCACGTTGACCGGTGCGCCCTTTTCCTTCCAGTCTGGCATGAGCGCATCGAGCCCGCAGGGGTCGAGAACCGCCCCGGACAGGATGTGCGCGCCCACCTCGGAGCCCTTCTCGAGCACCACGACGCTCAGGTCGGCATCCAGTTGCTTGAGCCGGATCGCGGCGGAAAGGCCCGCGGGCCCCGCTCCGACGATCACAACATCATATTCCATCGACTCGCGCTCGATTCCGGACATACCGACCCCTCCGCTGGCTTCCCGTGAAATTTTCTTGCGCTTCGGCCTAACGCGGCGGCGCAGCGAAGGTCAATCAAAACACGGCGTCGCAGCGCTCACAAGCGACCATTGGTGCGTTTCTGACAGGGTTTTCATGCGCCTCGACGCTGCGCCCCCGCGGGGCCCCCGGACCGATCGCGGACCAGCCCGGACCGGCCCCGCGAGGGAGCGTGACAGCGATTCCGCCGTTTTCGCGACCTAATCGGCAAGCGCGTGCCGGTCTGGACCTTGACGAGGGGGCGGGGAGACACGTTATGTGCGATACTCAGACTGGAATGCACGAACCGTACGTTCAGGAGCCCCCTCCTTGGAAAAGATACTGATCACCCGCGCGGGCTTCACCGCGCTCGAAACCGAATTGAAGAAGCTCAAGAGCGAAGAGCGTCCCGCCGTGATCCAGGCGATCGCGGAGGCGCGCGAGCTCGGCGACCTCAAGGAAAACGCCGAATACCATTCCGCGCGAGAGAAGCAGGGCTTCATCGAGGGCCGGATCAAGGAAATCGAATCGATCATGGGTCTCGCCGAGGTGATCGACCCCCGCACGCTATCGGGAGCGGTGAAGTTCGGCGCGACCGTGAAGGTCGTCGACGAGGACACCGACGAGGAGAAGACGTGGCAGATCGTCGGCGAGCACGAGGCCAGCATCGAGCGCGGCCTGCTCAACATCAAGTCGCCCATCGCCCGCGCCCTGATCGGCAAGGAAGCCGGTGACAGCGTCGAGGTGCGCACGCCCGGCGGCGAGAAGAGCTACGAGATCCTGAGCATCGACTACAAGTAAGGTCCGCTCCAGATGGTCGACAGCAACGACAGCCGCCAGAGCCCGATCGGAATCTACGACCGGTCGCAGAAGGGCGGCCCCAACGGCATCGAGATCACGGCCGCGGCGCTCAGCGTCGCGTGGCTGGCGCTCTCGGCCGGGGTCTTCATGCTCTATACCGGCGAGGGGACGGACGCGCTGCAGTTCGTCCTGACGATCATGGTGGTCTTCATCCCCGTGGCGCTGATCTGGGTCGCGGCGACTGCTGCCAAGGCCAGCCGGGTGATGCGCGAGGAAAGCGCCCGCCTGCAGACCGCCATCGACGCGATCCGCAACGCCTACATCGCGCAGGCGCAGGCGGGGCGGAAGGATCCGGGCGCGCAGGCGATCGCCAAGAAGCTCGACGAGATCATGGCGGCGCAGCGCAAGACCGAGACCGCGCTGGCGACCTTCGCCACCACCCGCGCGGTGGCCCCGGCGCAAACCGCCGCGCCGCCCGCCGCGGCGCCCCAGCCCGGCGACGACCAGCCGGCGCTGTCGCTCGGCACGCCCGCCGAGGCGCTGCAGCCGCCGGTCGCCAACGCCGATTTCATCCGGGCGCTGAACTTCCCCGAGACCGCCGACGACCAGGCGGGTTTCTCGGCGCTGCGCCGGGCGCTGAAGGACCGGCAGTCGGCGCAGCTGATCCAGGCCGCCCAGGACGTGCTCACGCTGCTGTCGCAGGACGGCATCTACATGGACGACCTGCGCCCCGACATGGCCCGCCCCGAGATCTGGCGCGCCTTTGCCGAGGGGACCCGTGGCCGCGCCATCGCGCCGCTGGGCGGCGTGCGCGACCGCTCGTCGCTGGCGCTCACCAGCGCGCGGATGAAGCAGGACCCGATCTTCCGGGATGCGGCGCACCACTTCCTGCGGCTCTTCGACCGGGCGGTCGCGCGCTTCACCCCCGAGGCCAGCGACACCGAGATCTCGGAACTTGCCAACACCCGCTCTTCACGTGCCTTCATGCTGCTGGGCCGGGTCGCGGGCACCTTCGACTGAGCCCCCTCCGGCCCGCGCAGGGCCGGA
>NZ_JAATOS010000165.1:0-8210 GCF_011806505.1 Salipiger sp. HF18
GCTGAAGGTGGGAACGCCCTCGACCAGACGCGCCGAGATGCCTTCCTCGAGCAGACCGCCCTCGCCCAGCGAGGCGACGAAGCCCTCGACGCTGGGCTCGGCGAGCTCGACGAAGGTTTCGGAATCCTGCACCCGGATAGCACCGATCGACGCCTTGTCGAGGTTGCCCGCGCGGCACAGCAGCGGCAGCAGCCAGCGTGCCTCGGCGCGGTTGTCGCGGCCGACCGAGAGCGTCACCCAACGGCTCGGGCCAAAATCGCGCGGCTCGCGCGCGGCGGGCTTGGTGTCCGGCGGCAGCAGTTCCTCGGCCGCGGCGTGGCGGGCCTGGTAAAGCCGCAGGTAGGCGGCCGCGATGACCTCGGGCTGGTGCAGCGCCAGCAGCTTCTCGGCGAAGGCGCCCTGCTCCTCGGTCAGCGGCTCGGACCAAACGGGATCGGCCAGCAGCCGCTCCTCGTCCTTGCGCTGGATGTCGTCGACCGAAGGCGCCACGGTCCATTCCGCCGAGATCTTCGCCCATTTCAGCAGGCGCTCGGCTTTCTTCGCCACCTTCGACGGCACGATCAGCGCCGAGATGCCCTTGCGCCCGGCGCGGCCGGTACGGCCCGAACGGTGCAGCAGGGTCTCGGTGTTGGTCGGCAGGTCGGCGTGAATCACGAGGTTCAGGTTCGGCAGGTCGATGCCGCGCGCTGCGACGTCGGTGGCGACGCAGACCCGGGCCCGGCCGTCGCGCATCGCCTGCAGCGCGTGGCTGCGCTCGGTCTGGCTCAGCTCGCCCGAGAGGCTCACCGTTGCCAGCCCACGGTTCGCGAGGCGGGCGGTCAGGCGGCTCACCGCGGCGCGGGTGTTGGCGAAGACGATGGCGCTTTCGTCGTCGTGGAAGCGCAGCAGGTTGAAGATCGCGTGCTCGACATCCGACTGTGCCACGCGGATCGCCTGGTAGGAGATGTCGGCGTGCTGGCTGGCGCTGTCGACGGTGTTCACCCGGCGCGCGTCGCGCTGGTAGCTCTTCGCCAGCGTCGCGATCATCGGCGGCACGGTGGCCGAGAACAGCAGCGTGCGGCGGTCTTCGGGCGCCTCGCCCAGCATGAACTCGAGATCCTCGCGGAAGCCGAGGTCGAGCATCTCGTCGGCCTCGTCCAGAACCACGGCGCGGATCGCGCTCAGGTCAAGCGACTCGCGCTCGATGTGGTCGCGCAGACGGCCCGGGGTGCCCACGACGATATGCGCACCGCGCTCGAGCGCGCGCCGTTCCTGCCGCACGTCCATGCCCCCCACGCAGGAGGCAACCACGGCGCCGGTGCGGGCGAAGAGCCAGGTCAGCTCGCGCATCACCTGGAAAGCAAGCTCGCGGGTCGGTGCGACCACCAGCGCCAGCGGCGCGGCGGCGGGACCGAAGCGGGTCTCGTCGCCCAGCAGCGTCGGCGCGATGGCGAGGCCGAAGCCCACGGTCTTGCCCGACCCGGTCTGGGCCGAAACCAGCAGATCCAGTCCCGCGAGTTCGGGTGCGATCACGGCCTCCTGGACGGGGGTAAGGGTGTCGTATCCGCGCTCGGAAAGCGCATCGGACAGGGGAGTGATCATAGTGAGAGAGTCCATGGAGAAGGTCGGCAGAGGGCCTGCCGGGCTGTGAGCCGTGGTGGGTCGCCGTACGCGACACGAAAAAACTGCCTTTAGCGGGAGTCGTCGCGAAAGTATATGCCCAATCTGCGGGAATTCGCAGATATTCCGGCGTTTGCCGCGGAATGCCACGCCAGCGGGCACGGCACGCGGGGGCTCAGGGCAGGTTCTCGCGGAAGTAGATGTCGAACTTGAGAGGGCGCGCGACAGGTGCCTGCTCCGACAGACAGCGCAGCGCCCGGTCGACCAGCGCGTCGGGGTCCTGGTCAAAGATCACGTCCATCGCTCCTTCGACCACTGCCCGTCGCGTGTCGGGCGTGAGCCCGTGGCCGATGAACACCACCTCCAACCGGTCGCGCTCGCGCATGGCCCGGGTGATCCCCCCCGACGACCCGCCAACGTTGTAGATTCCCACGAGGTCCGGTGCCTGGTCGAACAGCCCCAGCGTGTGGCGATAGTTCTCGCCCGCGTCGTCGTGGCCCTCGCGCATGCCAACGACGCGAAGATGCGGGAACAACTCCTCGAGAATGCTGAGAAACCCCGCCTCGCGTTCGGAATGGGCCCGGTAGTGTCGCGAGCCCGCCACCAGCGCCACCGAGCCGCTCGGCTGTTTCGCGAGCCGCCCGATCAGCAGCCCGGCGGTGCGCCCCACGGCGCGGTTGTCGAGCCCCACATGCGGGATCTCGGGCAGGCTGCCGAGGTCCGAGACGATGGTCACCAGCCGCGTGCCGGCGGCGAGCACCTCGACCGCGGCCTCGCGCACGAGCGGGTGCTCGATGGCGAAGAAGGCGATTCCATCGGCCCAGCCCGCGTTGCGCCGGAGCGCCTCGGCGAGGGCCTGTGCGTTGAAGCTCTCGATGAAATAACAGCGCAGGAAGGGATCGTCCGGGGCCGAGCGTTCGACCCGCTCGCGCAGCTGATCGCCCAGCAGCCGCAGGTAGGGATTCGAGCCCGAGGGCAGCAGCACCACGATGTTGCGCGGACGTTCGGCTTCGTAGAATCCGCCCTGCGTTTCGGTGAGATAGCCCAGCTCGCGGGCGATCTCGAGCACCCGCTGGCGGGTGCGCTCCTTGACGCCCTTGCGGCGGTTCACCACCCGGTCGACCGTCGCGAGCGACACCCCGGCCCGTTCGGCGATGTCGGTCAGAAGCGGCCGCGCGCTTGCCGGGGCAGTTTCTGACTTGTCCCTCATGATACCTCAAAACCCATCATTAACTTTGCTTTGACCTATGCTGCTCCGGAATCCTAGACTTCGTCAATACATACTGAAAATTCGAGATGACGCCGGAAGCTCTCCGGATGAGACCTCAGAATGCGTCAAAATTTCTTTGGGAGGAGATCAGATGCACTACGCCCCCGGACTGACCCGCCGCAGCCTGCTGCTGACCGGCGCAGGCGCCCTCGCGGCGCCCTTCATCGCGCGCCCGGCCTTTGCCGCGACGACGCTGCGCTACGGCCACAACAACGAGGTGGCTTCGGTCGCCGGTGCGCAGGCGGACTGGTTCGCCGAGGCGCTTGGTCAGACCTCGGGCGGCGACGTCACGGTGCAGGTCTTCCCCAACAGCCAGCTCGGCAAGCTGCAGGAACTGGCCGAGGCGGTGTCGCTCGGCACCATCGCCTTCTCGCACAACACCGCCGGCGCGCTCGGCTCGCTCTATCAGCCCTTCGCGGCTCTCGACACGCCCTACCTCTACCGTGACGTGGACCACCTGATGAAGGTGACCGACGTGGAAAGCCCGGTGATGCAGGAGCTGAACGAGGGCCTGATCGCCGCCGCCAACGTGCGGGTGATCTACGCCCACTACTTCGGCCGCCGGAACCTGACCTGCAACAAGGCGGTGATGTCGCCCGAGGATCTGGCGGGCGTGAAGATCCGCGCCGTGCCCTTCCCGATCTACACCACCGCGGTCGAGGGCATGGGCGCCGTGGCCGTGCCGGTCGACTGGTCCGAGGTGCCCACCGCGCTCGCCACCGGCGTCGTGCAGGGGCAGGAGAATCCTGTCAATGTGGTGCTCAACGTCAAGCTCTACGAGGTGCAGTCCCATCTCATGCTGACCGGTCACATGTCCAACGCCGAGGTCGTCGTGATGAACGAGGACGTCTGGCAGGACATGAGCGACAGCCAGAAGGACGCCGTGCGCGAGGCCGCCCGGATGACCCGGGAAAAGGCCACCATGGCGATCCTCGACAACGAGGAGACCGAGACCCAGAAGCTGCGCGATCTCGGCATGACGGTGATCGGCGAGGCCGAGGGCCTGCAGCTCGACGCCTTCCGCGCCTCGGTCAGCAAGCTGGTCGACGAGCGTTTCGGCAGCGAATACGGCGAACTCTACGCCAAGATCGACGCGGTCGCCTGATGGCACGGGAAACTCCGGGCCGCGCGTCACTCGCGCGGCTCGTCCAGTGCGGCATCTGGCTTGGCATGGCGTTGCTCGCGCAGATGGCCTTCCTTGTGGTGCTGCAGGTGGCGGCGCGCAACTTCCTCGACCTCGGGCTGCCCTGGGCGGACGAGCTGGCGCGGTTCTCGTGCATCGGGCTGGTGTTCCTGTCGGTGCCCTGCCTCGCCGGGCGCCAGGTGCTGGTGGCCGTGACCATGCTGCCCGACATGTCGCCCAAGGGCGTCCGCAAGGCGATGACGCTGATCGCCGACCTCGCCACGCTCGCCTTCGCCGTGCTGATGCTCTGGAGCTTCGCCGAGTTCCTGCCCCGCGCCGGCAAGTTCCTGACGCCCGCCATGCAGGTGCCGAACTGGGTCTACTACAGCCTCGCGCTCACCGGCAGCCTCTTCCTTGCCGCCGTCGCCCTCACCCGGGTCGTCTCCGCCCTGCGCGGACGGCTGCCCGGCGCCGCCTATCATGATAACCGGGACGAGACCGGACTGCCCATATGAGCCTTCTCCTTCTGAGCATTTTCGCCGTGCTGCTGGCCCTCGGCGCGCCGATCGCCGTGTGCCTCGGCCTGTCCTCCGCCGTGGTGATCGTCACCCAGGGCCTGCCGGTCTCGGTGCTGGCGCAGCGCAGCCTGAACGCGCTGGACAGCTCGCCGCTGCTGGCGGTGCCGCTGTTCATCTTCGCCGCCTCGCTGCTCAACGCGACCGGCGTGACCACCCATCTCTTCGACCTCGTGCGGATGATCTTCGGCCGCATCCGGGGCGCCGTGGCGCAGGTGAGCGTCTTCGTCTCGCTGATCTTCTCGGGTGTCTCCGGCGCGGCGCTGGCCGACATCGGCGCGCTGGGGGCGATCCAGATCAACCAGATGAAGGCACAGGGCTACCGCGAGGATTTCGCGGCCGGGCTCACCGTGGCCGCCGCCACCATCGGCCCGATCTTCCCGCCCTCGATCCCGATCATCATCTACGCCTCGGTCGCCAACGTCTCGGCTGTGAAGCTGCTGCTCGCGGGCATCGTCCCGGCCCTTCTGCTGACCGCGCTGCTGATGGCGCAGGTCGCCATCGTCGCCCGCGTCAAGGGCCTGCCCCGCGACGACGTCAGCGCCAGACCCCGCGACGTGGCGAAAAAGGCCGCGATCTCGTTCCCCGCGCTTTTGGCGCCGGTGCTGCTGATCGGCGGGCTGATGAGCGGCTACTTCGGGCCCACCGAGGTGGCGGGCGTGACCGTGGCCTATGCCATGCTGATCGGCATCTTCATCTACCGATCGCTCAACGGCCGGGCGATCCTCGAGGCGCTGCGCGACACGGTCGAGGCCACGGCGAACATCCTCTTCGTGGTCGCCACCGCCGCGCTCTTCGCCTGGGTTCTGACGCTGGATCAGATTCCGATGAAGGCCTCGGCGCTGCTGCTCGGCCTCTCCGAGAACCCGCTGGTGCTGCTCCTGCTGGTCAACGTCCTGTTGCTGATCGTCGGCATGGTGCTCGAGAGCATCGCCGCCATCCTGATCATCGCACCCATCGTGGCGCCGGCGCTGACCGCCGCCGGGGTGGATCCGCTGCAGCTGGGCATCGTCTTCGTGCTGAACCTGATGATCGGCCTGCTGACCCCGCCCGTCGGCATGAGCCTCTACATGATCACCATCATCACCAAGATGCCCATCTCCAAGGTGATCGCCGGGGTGATGCCCTTCTTCATCCCGCTGCTCCTGTCCCTGCTGGTGGTCTCCGCCGTACCTGCGCTGTCCACCTGGCTCCCCGAAATCCTGATGAACTGAGGTTCCCCATGAGCACCTTTCTTGGCCCAATCCGCCAGCTCGGCTACGTCGTCGACGACATCGAGGCGGGCATGAAATACTGGTCCGAGACCATGGGCGTGGGCCCGTGGTTCTACAATCCGCAGGTTCCGATCGAGGATTACCGCTTCGACGGCGAAAGCTACCCGCCGCACAACTCGGTGGCACTGGCGAACTCCGGCCCGATGCAGGTCGAGCTGATCCAGTGCCGCAACGACGTGCCGTCGATGTACCGCGACTACATGCAGAAGGGCCTGCGCGGCCTCCAGCACGTGGCGTTCTGGACCAGGGACTACGACGCCGACCTGCAGATGATGCTGGACCGTGGATTCACCGTGAAGATGTCGGGCTGCGTCGGGCAGAACGGCCGCTTCGCCTATTTCGCCGAAGAGCATCACCCGGGCACCTGCATCGAGCTCTCCGAGGTGCTGGGGCCCAAGGGCACCATGTTCGACATGATCCGCGACGCCTCCGAGGGCTGGGACGGCTCCGACCCGGTGCGGCCCTTCCCGGACCTGTCGAAGCTCTGAGGCCGGCGATGGAACGGATCGTCGCCGAATACCTGCTCGAGACCCCCTACCCGCCCGAAGACGTGGCAGCGATGATGGCGGGCGAGCAATCCTCGGGTACCTTCGTCCGCGTCGCGGGCGAGACCGACGAGCTGCGCGCCCGCGCCGCCGCCGAGGTGCTCTCGGTCGAGCTGCTGGAGGAGGCGGCGGCGCCGGCGTTGCACTCGGCCTACGTCGCCCGCAAGGCGCCCCCCGGCCCCTTCCGCCGCGCCCGCGTGCGCATCGCCTTCCCGACCGGCAACATCGGGCGCAACCTGCCGACGCTGGCAGCGACGGTCTCGGGAAACCTCTACGACATCGGCGAGATCACCGGGCTGAAGCTTGTGTCGCTCGAGATTCCGGGGAGCTATCGCGCCCGCTACCCGCTGCCGGTTCACGGCATCGCCGGGACGCGCAGGATCCTCGGCGTCGCGGACCGACCGATCTTCGGCACCATCATCAAGCCCAACGTCGGCATGCGCCCGGCCGAGATCGCGTCGCTGGTCGACCAGCTCTGCGCCGCGGGCGTCGACTTCATCAAGGATGACGAGGTCTGCGCCAATCCCGACATCGCGCCCCTGTCGGAGCGCGTGCCCGCCGTGATGGAGGTGATCCGCAATTGGGAGGACCGCACCGGGCGCCGGGTGATGATGGCCTTCAACATCACCGACGAGACCGACGCCATGCGCCGCCACGCCGATCTCGTCCGGGACGAGGGCGGCTCCTGCGTCATGGCAAGCCTCAACTGGTGCGGCCTCTCGGGGATGGAGACGCTGCGCGCCCACACCGATCTGGCGATCCACGCCCACCGCAACGGCTTCGGCGCGATGAGCCGCCATCCGCTTCTGGGCATGGGCTTCCAGGCCTATCACGCGCTCTACCGCCTCGCGGGGATCGACCACATGCACGTGCACGGCATCGGCGGCAAGTTCGTCGACACCGCGGACGAGGTCAGCGAGGCCGCCCGCGCCTGCCTGCAGCCGCTCGGCAAGGACGGGCCCGCCGATGCGGTGATGCCCGCCTTCTCGTCAGGGCAATGGGCCGGGACCCTGCCGCAGACGCTGCAGGCGGCGCAGTCGCATGACCTGATGTTCATGTGCGGCGGCGGCATCCTCGCCCATCCCGGCGGGCCGCAGGCGGGCATCGCCTCGCTGCACGAGGCCTATGACGTGTTGAAGGCGGGCCGCTCGCTGCAGGACGGCGCCATCGCCCACAAGGCGCTCGCCGGGGCGCTGGACTTCTTCGGGGCGCGCTGAGATGGGCGCACGGATCGTCTTCGTCGGCGACGACTTCACCGGCGCTTCGGACAGCCTCGCCACCTACACGCGCGGCGGGCTGCGGACGCGGATGCTGATGTCGCCCGAGGCCGGGACGAGCGGGCTCGACGTGCTGGGCCTGCCCACGGACCTGCGCTCGCTGCCGCCCGAGCAGGTGCGGACCGAGGTCGCCCGGCTCTGGCCACGCATCGCCGCCGAGGCGCCCGGGGTGCTGCACCTCAAGGTCTGCTCGACCTTTGATTCCGCGCCGCATATCGGCTCCATCGGCGCGGTCGCGCTGGCGCTGGCCGAGCGTTTCGCCCCCGACATCGTGGCGGTGATCGGCGGCCAGCCGAGCCTCGGGCGCTACTGCGTCTTCGGCAACCTCTTCGCGCGCGGGCCCGACGGCGCCGTGCACCGCATCGACCGCCACCCGGTGATGAGCCGCCACCCGGTCACCCCGATGGGCGAGGCGGATCTTGCCCTGCATCTCGGGCGACAAGGGCTGGAAGGGCTGTCGAAGCTCGGCCACGCCGAGCTTGCCGATACCGCAGGCTGCGTCGCGCGGTTCCGCACCGGACCGGTGCTGTGCGATGCTGTTTCGGAT
>NZ_JAATOS010000166.1:0-8134 GCF_011806505.1 Salipiger sp. HF18
ACATCGAGACCACCTGCGCCTGTTGGTCCGAGGCCCACTTGATCGCGTTGAAGAGCATCTCGGACGAGCCGCTGCCATCGTCGCCCAGCACCTTGCCGATCAGCGCATCGGTGACCCCGCGCGCCACGCCGATGCGGGTACCGTCCACGTCGCGCCCGAAGATGGTGCCGGCGCAATGGGTACCGTGGCCATTGGCGTCCTCGATGCCCGAACCCGCGAAGTCGCGGGTCACGAGATTGACGCCCGCGAAGGCCGGGTGGTCGGTGTCGATGCCGGTGTCGAGCACCGCGACCCTGACCCCCGCCCCGGTGAAAGGGGCGTCGAGCGCGCCGACCGCGGCCACGCCCCACGCAGGCTCGGCGTCCTCGGCCCGCACGTCGTCGAGCGGTTCCGGTTCGATCAGCTTGGTCGGCATGGCGCGTGCCACCGCGGCGACCGAGGGGTCATGGGCCACGTCGCGCATGTCGGCAGCGCTGAGATCCGCGGTCTCGAGCTTGGGCGACGGGGGCACCGCCGCGATCATCGGACTTTCCAGGGCCCCCGGACCGAACCCCGGAAGGCCGGTGGGCGCAGCCGGGCGCGGGGCTCGGCTGCGGAAGGGTGCATTCTCGTCACGTAGAATGACAAACATGGGCTCTCTCGCTTCAATGGGGCAATATCAGTGTCCAATGAAGCGAAATTACACTCTAAGGTTGTCTCTACGAAGCCTCTTAACGTGAACCCAGCGTAAATTCTCCGGTCAGAGCAGCCCGGCCCGGCGGAACAGCACCTTGAGGTCGGCCTCGGGGCGCGGCCCCATGTGCGCGATGACCTCGGAGGCGGCGACGGTGCCCATGCGGCCCGCGGTCTCCATGTCGGCGCCGGTGGCGAGACCGTAGAGGAAGCCCGCGGCGAACTGGTCGCCGGCGCCGGTGGCATCCACGGGCACGACCTTGGTCACCGGGATGTCGATGCGCTCGCCCTCCCGGACGATGGTCACGCCATCTCCCGAGCGGGTGCAGACCACCAGCGGGCAGACCTCGGCAACGCGGGCGAGATCCTTGTCGAGGTGGTCATCCTGGTAGAGCGAGCGGATCTCGGCCTCGTTGCCGATCACGTAGTCCATCTCGTTGGCGATGAGACGCAGGAAGTCGTCGCGGTGACGCTCGACGCAGAACGGGTCCGAGATCGCGATGCCGGCCATGCCGCCGGCGGCGCGGCAGGTGCGGGCGGCGCGCAGGAAGGCTTCCTTGCCCTTGGGCTTGTCGAAGAGATAGCCCTCGAGGAAAATGATCTCGGCCTGAGCCGACACGTCCTCGGAGACGTCCTCGGGTCCGAGCTCGGAGGAGATCCCGAGGTAGGTGTTCATCGAGCGCTCGCCGTCGGGCGAGACGAAGATCATCGAGCGCGAGGTCGGCAGCTCGCCCCCCGGCACCGGCGCGTTGACGAAATCCGAGCCGTCCTTTTCCATCGCGTCGGCGTAGAAGCGGCCCAGCGCGTCATCGTGCACGCGGCCGATGAAGCCGGTGCGCAGCCCGAGGTTGCCGAGCCCCGCGAGGGTGTTGGCGACCGACCCGCCGGGGGCCTGAACGCGGCTCTCCATGGCGCCGTAGAGCTGCTCGGCGCGCTCGCGCTCGACCAGCTGCATGATGCCCTTCTCGATGCCCATGTGCTCTAGAAAGCTGTCGTCGGCGCGGGTCAGCACGTCGACGATGGCGTTACCGATGCCGACGACCTGGTACTTCTTGGTCGGATGCTGGGGAGTAAGCGTCATGGTGTCTTGTCCTCGAAATCACAAAGGTCACGAATGAGGCACGCGTTGCACTTCGGCTTGCGCGCGACGCAGGTATAGCGCCCGTGCAGGATCAGCCAGTGGTGGGCGTGCTGTTGAAAATCAACTGGAATATTGTCTTCGATGGCGCGCTCGACCGCCACCACGTCCTTGCCCGGGCAGATGCCCGTGCGGTTGCCGACGCGGAAGATGTGGGTGTCCACCGCCTGCGCCGGGTAGTGCCACCACATGTTCAGGACCACGTTCGCCGTCTTGCGCCCGACCCCGGGCAGGCTCTCGAGCGCCGCGCGGGAACAGGGAACGGTGCCGTTGTACTCCTCGACGAGGATCTTCGACAGCTTGATGACGTTCTTGGCCTTGTTGCGGTAGAGCCCGATGGTCTTGATGTGTTCGATCACGCCCTCTTCGCCGAGATCGAGCATCTTCTGCGGCGTGTCGGCGATCTGGAACAGCTTGCGGGTGGCCTTGTTTACGCCCGCGTCGGTGGCCTGCGCCGACAGGGCGACGGCGACGACCAGCGTATAGGCGTTCACGTGCTCGAGCTCGCCCTTGGGCTCGGGCTCCGACTCGCGGAAGCGGGTGAAGATTTCCCGCATGGTATGATAATCGAGCTGCTTGGCCATCCCGCGATTGATGCCCGAGCGCACCGGGATGCGCAATATTCGGGTCGCTCCACGGGACGAATTGTCTAGAAAAAGAGGTGGATGGCCGCAGTTGCGGCGCGCGCATGGAGCAAGTCGGAGGGCAAGGCCATGGACGAAGGCGGATATCACTACGAGGTCATGCGACGCGCCATCGAGCTGGTGGACGCCAAGGGTCCGGCCGCGACGCTCGAGGACCTGGCCGCCGGGATGGATATGAGCCCGGCGCATTTCCAGCGCGTGTTCTCGCGGTGGGCCGGGGTCTCGCCCAAGCGGCTGCAGCAGTACCTGACGCTGGGCCACGCCAAGGCGCTGCTGGGCGAGCGCTTCACCACGCTCGACACGGCGCTTGCCACCGGGCTCTCGGGCGGCGGGCGGCTGCACGACCTGTTCCTGCGCTGGGAGGCGATGAGCCCCGGCGACTACGCCCGCGGCGGCGAGGGGCTGGTGATCCGCTGGGGCCGCTTCGACAGCCCCTTCGGCCCGGCGCTGGTGATGGCGACCGACCGCGGCATCTGCGGCGTGGCCTTCACCTCGGAAACCGGCGAGGCGGCGGCGATGGAGGATCTCTGCAGCCGCTGGCCCGGTGCGGAGTACATCGAGGACCCGGACGCGCTTGAGGAGTGGGTGGCCCGCGCCTTCGGCCGGACCGAGGGCGAGGTGCCGCTGTTCCTGATCGGCGCACCGTTCCAGATCAAGGTGTGGGAGGCGCTGATGCACATCCCCTCGGGCCACGTCACCACCTATTCCGAGATCGCCCACGCGGTCGGCCACCCCAAGGCGGTCCGCGCGGTCGGCACCGCGGTGGGGCGCAACCCGGTGTCGCTTCTCATCCCCTGCCACCGGGCGCTGCGCAAGTCAGGCGGGCTCGGCGGCTATCACTGGGGCCTGCCGGTCAAGCGCGCCATCCTCGCCTGGGAATCGGCGCGGCTCGAGGCCTGAGCGTGGCGCGCCCCGGACCTGTACGGCGGGGCCGTTTCACAAGCCCTTGAGCCCGTGCTTCACGATGCGCGGAGACCCGCCGATTCCCCGGTGACAGCGGTGTTCCCGCAGTCCATGCTGACGCTATAAAGCAGTAGGAACCCCGTTGAGGGTCGACAGAACATGAGGCATCAGATGATCCGCGCCAGAACTTCCATCTTCGTTTCGCTCGCAGCAGCGATGGCCCTGACCGCCTGCGGCGAGGGTCAGACCTTCGGCGAAGGCAACCCGAACCGGAACACCAACAGCGGCGTGCTGCTCGGCGCGCTCGGCGGCGCGGCCGCGGGTCGCATCATCGGCGGCAACAACGACGATTCCACCAAGAACGCCCTCGCCGGTGCCGCCGTGGGCGCCATCGCCGGCGGCCTGATCGGCAACCAGCTCGACAAGCAGGAAGCGGAACTGCGCCAGCAGCTCGGCAACAACGTGTCGATCAACAACACCGGCGACCGTCTGGTCGTGACCATGCCGCAGGACATCCTGTTCCCGTTCGACAGCGCCGCGCTGCGGTCGGACCTGCAGGCCGACATCCGCACCGTGGGCCGCTCGCTGCTGCAATACCCGAACACCACCGTGCAGGTGCTGGGCCACACCGACAGCGACGGCGACGCCGCCTACAACCAGAAACTGTCGCTGCGCCGCGCGCAGGCGGTGTCGAGCGTGCTTGTCGCCGAGGGCGTGCCGTCCTCGCGCATCCAGTCGATCGGCCGTGGCGAGGACCAGCCCATCGCGTCGAACCTGACCGCCGAGGGCAAGCAGCAGAACCGCCGGGTCGAGATCGTCATCCTGCCGAACTCCTGATCCGCCGTTCCCGACGGACAACGAACGCGCCGCGGCACCCCCGCGGCGCGTTTTCGTTTGCGCCCCTCAGGCGCGGTTCGAGATCTCGAGCAGGTTGCCGTCAGGGTCGCGGATGTAGACCGACATGAGCGGCCCCTCGGCCCCGCTGCGCGCCACCGGCCCCTCGATCACCGGAATCCCCGCCCGGTCGAGATGCCCCAGCCACGCATCGAGCGGCACATCGCTCAGGAAGCAGAGGTCGGCGCTGCCCGGCGTGGCGGCGCGGGCCTTGGGCTCGAACTCGGCCCCGGCCTCGTGCAGGTTGATCTTCTGGGCGCCGAAGCGCAGCGCCACTCGCAGGGTTCCGTCCGCCGCCTCGAAGCGCAGCACTGTCATGCCCAGCACGCTTTCGTAGAAGGCACAGGTCACGCCGGTATCGCCAACGGTGAGGACGAGGTGGTCGAACGACTGGACGGACGGCGGCATACCGGGCTAGCTCCGCTGCAAAGGGAGATGTTTCATGCACGATGCCGCCCCGCAGACGACACGTCAAACCGATCTCATGGACCCGGCCCGCGCCAATGCCCTGCTGGCGGCGCTTGGGAGACCCGCCGGGATCGAGACCGGAGACCCGCTGCCCCCCTTCTTCCACCAGCTGCATTTCTGGGACGCGCGGCCGCCGGTGGCGCTTGGGCGCGACGGCCATCCGCGCGTCGGCGGGCTGATCCCCGACCTCGGCCTGCCGCGGCGGATGTGGGCGGGCGGCACGCTCGACTTCCTCGCGCCGCTCTGCGCCGGCATCCCCGCCGAGAAGCGCACCAGCTGCGAGTCGGTGGCCCGAAAGACCGGCCGCAGCGGGCCGCTGACCTTCGTCACCCTGCGCCACCAGGTGATGCAGGAGGGCGTGCTCTGCGTCGACGAACGTCAGGACGTCGTCTACCGCGAGGACCCCGCCCCCGGCGCACCGCAGCCGGTGCCGCCGGTCGCCCGCGACGACGAGGACGAGGCGCTGCCGGCGGAGTTCGACAGCACGCTGCTGTTCCGCTACTCGGCGCTGACCTTCAACGGCCACCGCATCCACTACGACGCCGATTATTGCCGCGAGGTCGAGGGCTACGCCGCGCCGGTGGTACACGGGCCCCTGCTGGCGCAGCTGCTGATGCTGATGGCCGAGGACCGCGCACCGCTGAGACGCTTCGCCTTCCGCGCCACGGCGCCGGTCACGCTGGGCGAGACGGTGACGCTATGTCGCAAGGGCAGCGACGCCTGGATCCGGGGCGCCGACAGGCGGCAATGCATGAGCGCCGAGCTCTCGTTCTGACGTCCCTCTGAAGCGCGAAGACCGCCGCCGGGGCGGGGGTCTGTCGTGAACCCTCGGAGAGAGGCAGAGAGAGAGAGAGAGAGAGACGGACTCAGCAGCCTGTGCCGTGGATCACCACCCGCACGGTGCGGGCAAGGACCTTCAGGTCGGTGCGGAAGGAGAGGTCGCGCAGGTAGGCGGTGTCGAAGCCGGCGCGCTCGGCGAAGCTCGACTCGTTGCGCACCGAGGTCTGCCAGAAGCCGGTGATGCCCGGACGCATCGCGTAATACGCGGTGCCCGGATAGATGGACTGCTGCTCGACCATCATCGGACGCGGCCCGACCAGCGACATGTCCCCGCGCAGCACGTTCCAGAGCTGCGGCAGCTCGTCGAGCGAGCATTTGCGGATGATCCGGCCCACCGGCGTGATGCGCGGATCGCGACGCAGCTTCTGGGTCCGGTGCCACTCCGCGCGGGCGATGGCGTTGCCGGCGAGATAGCTCTCGAGCCGGGCGTCGGCGTCCTTCACCATCGAACGCAGTTTCCACATGTGGAACACCCGCCCGTTCCGTCCGACCCGGCGCTGGAGATAGACCGGCCGGTGGCCGTCGGAGGCGATGATCGCGGCCAGCACCAGCGTGACCAGCAGCGCCGGCAGCGCCCCGATCAGCACCAGCGCCACGTCGAGAACGCGCTTGGCGAAATGGCGGTAGAAGGCACCCCTAGGCGCGGCGAAGAGCGCGTCGTCGATGAGCTTCTCGATGTCGGCCGTCGGCAGCGGCTGGCGTATGTGCAGTGTCAATTCGACCTCCCGGAGGCATTGATCGACGAAAGCAATGGCAAGGCGGCGGAGCGTCCCTGTTCCCGATCGAAAGGCACAACTTATCCGTGTCTCTCCGAGCGGAGAAACAGGCTCGTAGCACCCGCGAACGGGTCGGATTTTCAGAACTTCAGGACCGAGCGGACCGCAGCAATCTAACCAAAAACTCCCAAGTGGAAGCACCACCCCCCGAGTGCCGTCGTGTGACAGAAATATGTTCTATTGATCGACCTTGATCTTTAATCATAACGCCAGGAAATCCGTCAACAGCTGCTTTCTACTACACTTTTTGATTGATTCACGTGCCCGTCTCGCGCCGTTCCTCAACCGTCTCCGTGGGTATTTCACCCGGGCGCAAGCTCTCGTCCACCCGCGCCTGGGTGCCGGTCCCGGCGTGCCGGCACGGCGACCGGAGAGGCTCAAGTCGGCCAGAAACAATGCCCGAAGAAAACAACCCTTGATTGTTTCCACCCCAGATCCGCTGCCCTCGAAAACGGCGGATCGTTGACGGTTCGCGAACACTCTCCGGCCCGGCGGCGCATCCGCTACGGCACGGTGCCCGAGAGGACCTGCAATCGGAAACAATCCCGCCGCCGCGATCCGGCCGCCCACCCCGGCGGGGGGCCCGGATCCGCCCCCGAAGACGCCCTCGTGCCCCGGCGCGATGCCCGCTTACGGTGCCGCGCACAGCCCCCGGCGAACGACACGCGAGAAGCGAGTGACTTTCCTCACGAAATGTTACACTTGTTCGGAGACCGAGAGGGAGAGGGTCGAATTCGCGCCCGAGGCACGACAATGAATCGCCATATTCGCCCCGAATCAGGCCACATTCCGCCCGGGGCATCGCGCAAATGTGGCCGCGGCGTGGTCGGGCTCAGTTGCAGAACCCGCGCTGCTTGCCTATTCCCCTCGCAGATCGGAAGCACGAGTTGAAAGGGTCCGGGATCATGGCGAACCACCTCTACAAGGGCGATCTTCCCGATGGGCTCGACCTTGGACCGGTCGTGGCCATCGACTGCGAGACCATGGGGCTCGATCCGCACCGCGATCGGCTCTGCGTCGTGCAGCTCTCGGGCGGCGACGGGAATGCCCATCTCGTGCAGGTTGCCCGCGGCCAGACCGAGGCGCCGAACCTCTGCCGGCTGCTCCGCGACGAGACCGTGCTGAAGCTCTTCCACTTCGGCCGCTTCGACATCGCCGCGATGTACCATGCCTTCGGCGCGCTCGCCGCCCCGGTCTATTGCACCAAGATCGCCAGCCGCATGGTGCGCACCTACACCGACCGGCACGGGCTCAAGGCGCTGACGCAGGAGCTGCTGTCGGTCGACATCTCCAAGCAGCAGCAGTCCAGCGACTGGGGCGCCGCGGATCTGACCGCGGCCCAGCTCGACTATGCGGCCTCCGACGTGCTCTATCTCCACCAGCTGCGCGACAGGCTGAACGGAATGCTCGAGCGCGAGGGCCGGACGGCGCTGGCGCAGGCCTGTTTCGACTTCCTGCCGACGCGCGCATTGCTCGATCTCGAGGGCTGGCCCGAGACCGACATCTTTGCCCATGCGTGACCGATGGCACCGCGCGGGGACACATATTCCAAGTTCATCGGCTGGCTGAAGCTGCTGCTGCCTCTGGCCGCGCTCACGCTGCTGTCGACGATGTTCCTGCTGCCGCGCGTGTCGGAGCCGGTGAACAAGCTGCCCTTCGTCGAGGGCGAGGCCCCCGGCGATGCCCCCCGCCAGCAGATCGTGGCGCCGAACTTCGCCGGCACCACCGACAAGGGCGACCGCATCACCATGACCGCCGACCGCGCCGAGCCGCTGGCCGCCGACATGGCGCGGCTGCGG
>NZ_JAATOS010000167.1:0-8117 GCF_011806505.1 Salipiger sp. HF18
GAGAGCTCGTCGCGCAGGGCGGTGGCGCGGGCGGCCAGCGCCGCGGGGTCGTCGCCGGTGAATTCGACGATGTTGACACCCTCGGCGCCCGCCTGCGGGAAGAGATGCGCCAGCGCCGGAAAGCCCGCTTCCTCGCGCGCGAGCCCGAGCACCCGGCTGTCGATGGTTTCGACCGAGGTGGCCCCCAGCGTCGCCATGTCCCGCGCGTCGCGCAGCGCGGCCTGGAAGTCGGGGTAGAAGATCAGCAGCAACGCCGAGGCGGCGGGAATCGGCAGCACGTTGAGCGTGGCCTCGGCGATCAGCGCCAGCGTGCCTTCGGAGCCGCAGAGCACCGCGCGGGCGTCGATGCTGTCGTCGTCGCGGATATGGGCAAGGTCGTAGCCGGTAAGCGCACGGTTGAGCTTGGGGAAGCGCTCCTCGATCAGCGCCGCCTCGTCGCGACTGATCTCGTCGAGCACCCGCAGCACCTCGCCGCCGCGACCGGCGCGTGGCGCATAGGGCGCGCGCCCGGTCTCGAGCATCTCGCCGCCCACCAGCGCCGCTTTCAGCGACAGCACGTGGGTCGAGGTCTTGCCGTAGACGCAGGAGCCCTGACCGCAGGCATCGGTCGAGATCATGCCGCCGATGGTCGCCCGCGAAGAGGTCGAGAGCTCGGGCGCGAAGAACAGGCCGTGCGGCTTCAGCGCGGCATTGAGCTGGTCCTTGATGACGCCGGGCTGGACCCGCACGCGGCGGGCCTCGGTGTCGATCTCGAGGATTCGGGTCATGTGGCGCGAGCAGTCCACCACCACGCCGCCGCCCAGCGACTGGCCGTTGGTGCCGGTGCCGCCGCCGCGCGGGCGCAGCACGACCTCGTGGAATTCCGGCCGGTCGAGCAGCCGGGCCACCAGCGCAAGATCGGCCTCGTCGCGCGGAAACACCACGGCGCCGGGCAATATCTGATAGATAGAGTTGTCCGTCGCCATCACCACCCGGTCCGACGCCTCGGTCGAAACCTCGCCCGTGAACCCCTCGCGGCGCAGCGCCTCGGCGAAGGCGCGTTCTGCGGCGGTGGCGGAGGGAATCTGGCTGGGCATCGCGAAGGCTCCGGGCGGGCTGTTGGGTTGCTGAAAATTGCCGCAGGATGTGACCGATTGCAATGGATCCATGTAAAATTGACTGAACGATATTGTGGAAACGGTCAAAAATATGCACGTTCAGAAGAAATGCTGCGATTGAGTTCAGAGTCGCAGCGGAATGACGGAGAATGCACTTGGTTCATACATCGCCAGAGGCAGATGTCGCGATCATCGGGGCGGGCGTGGTCGGTTGCGCCATGGCCCGGCGCTTTGCGCTCGAGGGCGCGACCGTGGTCGTGCTCGAGGCCGCGACGGACATCCTGTCCGGGGCCTCGAAAGCCAACAGCGCCATCCTGCACACCGGCTTCGACGCGCCCACCGGCTCGCTGGAACTGGCCTGCATGCAGGCGGCCTACGCGGAATACATGGACATCCGCGCCGCGATGAACCTGCCGGTCCTCGAGACCGGCGCCATGGTCGCGGCCTGGAGCGACGAGGAAGAGGCCCGGCTGCCGACGCTGCTGGCGCAGGCACAGGAGAACGGCGTCACCGACACCCGCCTGCTGAGCCGCGCCGAGGTGCTGGCGCGCGAACCCGCTCTGGCGGGCCATGTCCGCGGTGCGCTTCTGGTTCCGCGCGAGCACGTGATCGACCCGTGGTCGGCGCCGCTGGCCTATGCCACGCAGGCGCAGATGCTGGGCGCGCGCTTCCTCTTCAACGCGGCGCTCAAGGGCGCGCGGCGTGACGGTGCGACATGGGTGCTCGACACCGCAGCAGGCGAGGTGAAGGCGACCACCGTGGTCAACTGCGCCGGTCTCTACGGCGACCACGTCGAAACCATGTTCACCGGCAAGCCCAGCTTCGAGATCCGCCCCCGCAAGGGCCAGTTCGTGGTCTATGACAAGGCGGCGTCGGAGCACCTGCGCACCATCCTGCTGCCGGTGCCCAATGACCGCACCAAGGGCGTGGTGCTGACGCGCACGATCTTCGGCAACCTGCTGGTCGGCCCCACCGCCGAGGAGCAGGAGGCGCGCGACCGCCCCGACGTGACCCGGCCCGAGCTCGACATGCTCATGGACAAGGCGGTGGAGCTGGTGCCCGCGCTGCGCGACATGCCGGTGACGGCGGTCTACGCGGGGCTGCGCCCGGCCACCGAGCGCAAGGAATACCGCGTCCACGCCGACGCCGACCTCGGCTACTACTGCGCGGGCGGCATCCGCTCGACCGGGCTCACCGCCGCGCTCGGCATCGCGAGCCACGTCTTCGCGCTCTGGAGCGGGGCGTATCAGGCGGTGCGCGGGGCGGTGAACGCGCCACCGCAGCCGGTCATGCCCAACCTCGCCGAGCACCTGCCGCGCGACTATCAGACCCCCGGCCATGACGGCATCGTCTGCCATTGCGAGATGGTCACCGCGCGCGAGATCCGCGCCGCGCTCGACAGCCCGCTGCCGCCGGGCGATTTCGGCGGCCTGCGCCGCCGCACCCGCTGCGCCATGGGGCGCTGCCAGGGCTTCAACTGTCTCGCCCGCGTCGCCACCCTTTCCGAGGGCAAGCTGCGTGCCGACATTCTGCCGGAGGGCGACGCATGAGCGATACCTGTGACGTGGCCATCGTGGGCGGCGGCCCGGCGGGCCTCTCGGCGGCGGTCGAGCTGAAGCGGCAGGGCGTGGCCCGGGTCGTGGTGCTCGAGCGCTTCGGCAGGGCGGGCGGCATCCCGCGCCACTGCGGCCACCCGCCCTTCGGCATGCGCGAGTTCCGCCGCGTGCTGTCCGGCCCCGCCTATGCGCGGCGGCTGGTGGTCACCGCCGAGGAAGCGGGCGTCGAGATCCGCACCGACCACACGGTGACTGCAGTGCGCCCGGGCGGCGTGCTCGAACTTGCGACCACGCAGGGGGCGATGACCCTCACCGCCCGCCGCGTGCTGATCGCCACCGGCAACCGCGAGCGCACCCGCGCCCAGCGGCTTGCGCCGGGGCTGCGCCCGGTGGGGGTGATGAACACCGCCGCGCTTCAGTCCTTTGTCTACGAAGAGGGGCGCAAGCCGTTCTTGCGCCCGGTGATCGTCGGCAGCGAGATGGTGGCGCTTTCGGCGCTGCTGACCTGCGTGCGGCACGGCATGCGTCCGGTCGCGCTGGTCGAGACCCGCGAGCGGGTGCAGACCCGGCGGCTCTTCATGGCGCTGGCGGCGTTGCTGCGGGTGCCGGTGCTGACCGGCGCCGAGCTTCTGTCGATCGAGGGCCGCACCCGCGTCGAGGGCCTGTGCCTGCGCCGCAACGACGGCACCGAGACCACGCTCGCCTGCGACGGCATCGTTTTCTCTGGGCGCTTCACCCCCGAAGCGACGCTGGCGCGGGCCAGCGGGCTTGCGCTGGATGCGGGCTCGCTCGGGCCCGAGATCGACGCCGAGGGCCGCAGCTCGGATCCGCACGTGTTCGTGGCCGGCAACGTGCTGCACCCGGTCGAGACCGCGGGCGTCTGCTGGGCCGAAGGCCGGCGCGTCGCGGGCGTGATCGCGCGCGAGCTGGCCGCCGAGACCGGCGAGACGACCGAGCCCGCGTCGCGGGCCGGCGCCGTGGTGCGCCCCGGCGATGGGCTGCGTTACGTGGTGCCGCAGCGCATCAGCGGCGCCACCGAGCTCAATATCCGCGCCGAGGGCGCGGCGCGCGGGCGGCTGGTGCTGCGCGATGCGACCGGGCGCGAGCTCGTGGTGAAGACCCTGCGCGCCTATCCCGAACAGCCGATCCGCCTGCGGGTGCCGGCACTGGACGCGGCGGCGCTGAGCGGCGATCTTCACCTCGGGCTGGAAAGGGACGACTGAACCATGCGCATTCTCGCGCTCGACCAGGGCACGACCTCGACCCGGGGTCTGGTGGCCGACGACAGCGGTGCGGTCGAGATCGTGCATTCGGTCCGCCACGCCCAGCATTTCCCCGCCGCCGACCGGGTCGAGCACGACCCGATGGAGCTGCTCGCGAACCTGCGCGCGGTGATCAACGCGGCGGGCAGGGTCGATGCCATCGCGCTCTCGAACCAGGGCGAAAGCTGCCTGGCGTGGGACGCGGTGACCGGCGCGCCTCTGTCGCCCGTGATCGTCTGGCAGGACCGCCGCACCGAAGCGCGGCTGGCCGGTATGGCCGGGGCCGCGCCGATGGTGCGCGCGCGGGCCGGGCTGCCGCTCGATCCCTATTTCTCGGCGTCCAAGCTGGCGTGGCTCGGTGACAACGAGCGCCGCGTGCAGGAAGCCCATCGCGCCGGCCGGCTGCGGCTTGGCACCACCGATGCGTTCTTTCTCCAGCACCTGACCGGGCGCGCGCTCACCGACGTGACCACCGCGTCGCGCACTTCTCTGATGTCGCTCGGGACCGGCGACTGGGACCCCGAGCTCTGCCGTAACTTCGGCGTGCCGCTCGACTGCCTGCCCGAGATCCGTCCCACGGTCTCGGATTTCGGCGAGATCGACGGCGTGCCTGTCACGGCGGCGGTGGTCGACCAGCAGGCGGCGCTTTACGGCCACGGCTGCCGGGCGCCGGGGGATGCCAAGATCACCTTCGGCACCGGTGCCTTCGCACTTGCGGTGACAGGCCCCGAGCGGCCCGCCCAGGATGACAGCGGGCTCCTGCCCACCGTCGCCTGGCGCGTCGGGGACGAGACCACCTATGCCGTGGACGGTGGCGTGCATGCCGCCGGGGCCGCGGTGGAGTGGGCGCAGCGCATCGGGCTGCTCGACGGTCCTGCGGCGCTCGCCGGGTTCGAGGCCGCGCCCGCCATCGACCGCGGGCTGGCCTTCGTCCCGGCGCTCTCGGGTCTGGCCGCACCGCATTGGGATGGCAGCGCCGCCGGGCTCTTCATCGGCATGACCGGGGCCACCACGCGCGATGACATGGCCCAGGCGTTGATCGAGGGCATCGCCCTGCGCGCGGCCGAGGTCATTGCCCGCATGGGGCAGGGCGGTCCGGTGGCGCGGATCTCGATGGACGGCGGGCTGGCGCGCGCGCCCTACCTCTGCCAGTTCCTTGCCGACGTCACGGGCGCCGAGATCGTGCTGCCCGCCACCGAAGAGCTGACCGGCGTCGGTGCCGCCCAGCTCGCGGCGCTGGGACTTGGCGCGACCCTGCCTGCGCCGCCGCTGCGCGCCACGGTGAAGCCGCGGCCCTGCGACCGCGTTGGCCGCATGGCCCGTTTCGCCGGGGCGGTCGACCGCGCCCGTGGCTGGCGCGACTGAGGCACCAGCGCTTTTATGGAAAAGCCCCGCTCCGGCGGGGCTTTTTTGTGTGCGCGGAACGGCGGTCCGGACATCGCCCGAACCGGCATCCCCGGAAAAGTAGACGCCGCCCCGGTGGGCGGGACGGCGCCTGCGCGGAGGGAGAGTCCGCGCGTCGGCCCGCGGTCCGGTGTTCGTCCCGGAGCGCCTGGCCTTGTTCTGTCGTGGCTTACCGCAGCAGGCCCAGCGGCACCGTGATGATCTGCGGGAAGAGCACCAGCAGCAGCAGCACCGCGATCTCGGCGAAGAGGAAGGGCAGCACGCCGACCATGATCCGGTCGAGCCGCACCCTGCCGACGCCCGCGACCACGTTCAGCACGTTGCCGACCGGCGGCGTCAGCATCCCCAGCGCCCCGGCGATTGTGAAGACCACGCCGAAGTAGATCAGGTCGATCCCTGCGGCCTTGCCCAGCGGAATGACAATCGGCATCAGGATCAGGCTCAGCGGCGTGAAGTCGAGCACCATGCCCAGCAGCAGCGTGAGCACGACGATCATGCCGACCAGCATCTGCGGGCTGTCCATGAACGGCTGCAGGAAGGCGATCACCTGCGTCGGCAGGTTGGCGATGGTGATGAGCCAGGCCGAGACCATCGAGGTGCCGATGAGGAACATCACCACGGCCGAGGTCTTGCCGGCCTCGACGAGCCCTTCGTAGAAGCTCTTGAGGGTCAGCTCGCCATAGACGAAGGCGCCGACGAGCGCCGCGTAGACGGCGGCGATCACCGCGGCCTCGGTCGGCGTGAAGACGCCCACGCGCAGGCCGCCGATCACCACCACCGGCAGCACCAGCGCGGGCAGGGCTTTCCACAGCGCCTGCAGGATCTCGGCGCGGCTCTTGCGCTCGAGCGTCTGAAAGGCACCGCCACGCGACACGAAGCGCCACGCCAGCACCAGCGATCCCGCCATCAGGATGCCGGGCACGATGGCCGCCATGAAGAGCCCGCTGATCGAGACGTTGGCGATGGCGCCGAAGACCACCAGTGCGATGGACGGCGGGATCACCGGGGCGATGACGCCGCCCGCGGCGAGCAGGCCGCCGGACGAGCCCTCGGGGTAGCCGCCGAGCTTCATCATCGGGATCAGGATGGCGGCGAGGGCGGCGCTGTCGGCGATGGCCGAGCCCGAGAGCGAGGCCATGATCAGCGAGGCGCAGATCGCCACGTAGCCGAGCCCGCCGCGCAGGTGGCCGAAGGCGGCCATGGCGACCTCGATGATGCGCCGCGACAGCCCGCCGCGGTTCATAAGCTCGCCCGCGAGGATGAAGAAGGGGATCGCCAGCAGGATGAAGTTGTCGGTGCCGAGGATCATGTTCTGGGCGATGATCTGGGCGTTGAAATAGTCCAGATGCAGCATCAGCGCGATACCGCAGGCGATCAGTGCCCAGGCGATCGGCAGGCCCAGCACGATGCCGAGGATCAGGACCGAGAGGAAGACGACGAAGGTCATGGGACGGTTACTCCGCGATGTCGGCGGACGCCGCCTGGAAGAACTTGTCGGCAGGCATGCGGCCCGAGAGGATCAGCACCATGCGCCCGGCCACGACCAGCGCGAGCGCGGTGCCGGCCAGGGTGGCGGCGACGTAGATGGTGGCGGAGGGCAGCCCCGAGATCTGGTAGTTCGACGAGAAGTTCAGCTTGGCCTGCATCCATGCGCCCTGCGCCAGCAGGAAGTTGCCGTAGAGCATGACCGCGCCGGTGAGCGCCACGACAGCCTTCTTGGCGGGCTCGGGCAGGCGGTCGACCACCAGCGTCATCGCGATGTGGCGCTGCTGGATCAGCGCCAGAACGGCGCCGGTGAGGATGAGGATGGAGAGGGCGATGCGCGAAAGCTCCTCGGTCACCACGATGCCGGAATTGAAGAAGAAACGCATCATGACGTTGGTGAAGACCATCGCCACGAGGGCGAAGAGGAGGAAGGCCACCATGGCTTCGAGAAGCCGTTCGGCCAGACGTAGGGCGCGCATTCAGAACTCCTGGGCTGGAGAAGGAAGAAGGGGCCGGCGCGGGAGCATGCACCGGCCCCGGCAGGGCGATCAGTCTTCGGCCAGGGTGGCCTGCATCTCTTCGTAGAGCGGACGGATCGCGTCGGTGACGAGGCCCTCGGTGACCGGGGCGACCGCTTCGACGATCTCGGCGCGGGCCTCGGGGGTGAGCTCGGAGACGGTCATGCCGCCCTCGTCGCTGGCGAGGAACGCCTTCGCCTCTTCGACGGCGGCGCGCATGATCTTGCGGTTTTCGATGGCGGTCTCGTCGGCGGCCTGCTGGAGCATGGCCTTGTCGTCGTCCGAGAGGCTGTTCCAGAACGGCTGCGAGATCAGCATGACCAGCGCCGAGTAGGCGTGCTTGGAGGTGGTGAGATAGTCCTGCACCTCGTAGAAGTTCAGGTCACGCACGGTCAGCAGCGGGTTGTCCTGGCCGTCGACGGTGCCGGTCTCGAGCGCGGTGTAGACCTCGGGGAAGGGCATCGGCACGGGGTTGGTGCCGAGCGCCTCGAAGGTGTTGATGAACACCGGCGCGCCGATCACGCGGAAGCTCAGGCCATCGAAGTCGGCCAGCTTTTCGATCGGGCGCTTGGAGTTCGACAGGTCGCGGAAGCCGTTGTCGACGAAGGTCAGGCCCTTCATGCCCGAGCCGTCGAGCCCGGCCAGCATCTCGTCGCCCACCGGGCCGAGCAGCACCTTGTCGGTGGCGGCGTCGTCGGCGAAGGCGAAGGGCAGGTCGATGAGCTGGAAGCGCTCGTTGTACTTGATGAGGTTGGTCGAGGAGGTGATCAGCATCTCCTGCAGGCCGCCCTGCAG
>NZ_JAATOS010000168.1:0-8029 GCF_011806505.1 Salipiger sp. HF18
CTCGGTGACCTGGAAACCTTCTGCCCTCAAAGCGGCGGCACATTCCCGCCCGGAACTAAGTGAGACCTCGCGTTCAGCCGAAGGTCCGCCCAGCAATACCGCCACTTTCGGGTTTGCCCTGCTCGACATACCCAAAACCGCCTCGAAATAGCGGGGCTTTGCGCCCCTTGTTCTGCCTGTCGGGGTCGTTGCCCCTGCCCGGGCGCCGGAGAATCCCGGCGCGTCCGTCCCGTCTGTTGTCCGGCCTGCCTGTGGCCGAAAGGGTGATCAGCGCCCCGATTCGCACCCGCCGGAACACGGGCCTTTCAGGGCCTGCCGCAATACACGCCTGGCGCGCTACGGCAGCGCGGGTTCACCCACCCGCATGATTTCCCAATGTAGCTCTATTCCACTGTGTTGGAAAACCTTTTTTCGCACGTCCTCGCCCAGACCCTCGAGATCGGCCGCCGTCGCCTCCCCAGTGTTCACGAGAAAATTCGAATGCTTGGGCGACATCTGCGCCCCGCCCAGCGTCGCGCCGCGCAGCCCGGCCTCGTCGATCACCTTCCAGGCCTTCAGCTCATGGCTGTCATCCTCGCGCCCGGTCGAGCTGAAGCCCGCCGGGTTGCGGAAGGTCGAGCCCGCGCTGCGGTCCTTGGTCGGCTGGGTCTCGTCCCGGCGGGCAAGCTGGGCGCTCATGCGTGCCTCGAGCTCCGAGGCGTCGCCCACAGGCCCCTCGAAGACCGCCTCGACGATCACCCACCCCTCGGGCAGCTCGCTCTGCCGGTAGGCGAGTCGCAGCTCCCCGGACGACAGCGTCTCGAGCCGGCCGTCGCGGGTCACCACCCGCACCTCGACCAGCCGGTCGGCAACATAGGTGCCGTAGCAGCCCGCGTTCATCCGCACCGCGCCGCCGATTCTGCCCGGGATGGTGCGCAGGAAGGTGAGATCCACCCCCGCCGCCGCCGCGCGCTTCGCCACATGGGCATCGAGCGCCGCCGCCCCGGCGTTCACCCGCGTCCCCTCGACGGAAATACCGTTGAAGCCGCGCCCCAGCCGGATCACCACGGCGCGGATGCCGCCATCGCGCACGATGAGATTCGAGCCCACGCCCATCGGGAACACCGCCCGCCCGGGCGGCAGCGCGGCAAGGAACGCCTGCAGGTCCGCAAGATCCGCCGGCTGGAAGAACAGGTCCGCCGGCCCGCCGACGCGCAGCCAGGTCAGATCGGACAAGGCGCGGTCCGGCACCAGCCGCCCGCGCACCTCGGGGAGTGTGTCGCTCATGTCCAGCCTTCTGCCCTCTCGCCACCGCGGCGTAAACCCCCGCCGACCGGACCCCGCCGCGTCACGGCACGTCCGGGCGACGCGGCACGCCCCAACTTCATCTTGCCAGATAAACTCCGGGGGAGTCCGCGGCACGCGGACGGGGGCAGCGCCCCCGCTTGCGCCCTCACCGCCACGCCGGCGACCGGCCCGGAAAGCCCCGCCTCACACCCCGCGCCGAAACTGCGCGCGAGGCCCGCGAAGAAGGTAGCGCACCGGCCAGCGCAGCGCACTCATGCCCGCGAACAGCACGATCAACCCGACCCATGGCCCGTTCTCCCAGACCACCCAGCCGAGAATCGGCAGCCCGCAGGCGATCGGCCCCCAGGCGCGGCGCCAGTGGTCGTCCTTCGCAGGCAGCATCGCCGGAAGGTTTGCCACCACGGCCCGGAGGCCGGCAGCAAAGAGCGAGGCCGTCACCGGCCGGCCCTCCCGCGCCGCGCAGGGCACCGCCCCATGGCCGGTCTCAGCCCTGAAGCCGCGCCGGCAGGTTGTTGGCCCAGGCCGAGATGGTGCCCGCGCCAAGGCAGACCACCATGTCGCCCGGCCGCGCCTGCTCGCGCACCAGCCGCTCGAGATCGTCCTCGTTCAGGATCGCGCGGGCGTGGCGGTGGCCGTGGCGGATCAGCCCGGCGACGAGATCATCGCGGGTCGCGCCCTCGATCGGCGCCTCGCCCGCGGCGTAGACCTCGGCGATGGCGACCACGTCGGCCTCGTTGAAGCAGGCGCAGAAATCGTCGAACAGCGAGTGCAGCCGCGAATAGCGGTGCGGCTGGTGCACCGCGATGACGCGACCCTCGGTGGCCTGCCGCGCGGCCTTGAGCACCGCCGCGATCTCCACCGGGTGGTGGCCGTAATCGTCGATGATGGTGACCCCGTTCACCTCGCCCACGCGGGTGAAGCGGCGGTTCACGCCACCGAAGGCCGCCAGCGCCAGGCGGATCTCCTCGCGCTTCATGCCGAGATGCCGCGCCACGGCCACGGCGGCCAGCGCGTTCGAGACGTTGTGATCACCCGGCATCGGGAGGGTGCAGCCCTCGATCTTCATGTCCTCGGCCTGCAGCAGGATGTCGAAATGGGCGGTGCCCTTCTCGTAGCGCAGGTTCACCGCCCGCACGTCCGCCTGCGCGTTGAAGCCGTAGGTGGTCACCCGGCGGTCGGTCACCCGGCCCACCAGCGCCTGCACCTCGGCATGGTCGGTGCAGCACACCGCGAGGCCGTAGAAGGGGATGTTCGACACGAACTGGTAGAACCCGTCGCGCAGGTTCTCGATCGAGCCCCAGTGCTCCATGTGCTCGGGGTCGATGTTGGTGACGATGGCGATGGTCGCGGGCAGGCGGTTGAAGGTGCCGTCGCTCTCGTCGGCCTCGACCACCATCCACTCGCCGAGCCCCACCCGGGCGTTCGAGCCGTAGGCGTGGATGATGCCGCCGTTGATGACCGTCGGATCGAGCTGCCCCGCATCCAGAAGCGTTGCCACCATGGTGGTGGTCGTGGTCTTGCCGTGGGTGCCGGCGACGGCGACGTTGGACTTGAGCCGCATCAGCTCTGCCAGCATCTCGGCCCGGCGCACCACAGGCAGGCCGCGGCGCCGCGCCTCGTCGAGCTCGGGATTGCCCGGCTTGATCGCGGACGAGATCACCACCACCTCGGCGTTCTCGAGGTTCTCCGCCCGCTGGCCCTCGAAGACCAGCGCGCCGAGGCCTTCGAGCCGCTCGGTGATCTTCGACGCCTTCAGGTCCGAGCCCTGCACGGTGTAGCCGTGGTTGAGCAGCACCTCGGCGATGCCCGACATGCCGATGCCGCCGATGCCGACGAAGTGGATCGGGCCGACATCACCGGGAAGTTTGGTTGCGGCGTTCATCATGCCCCCTGCGACTTTCTCGTGTTTCATCCCTGCCCGTCCTCTGCTGCCTGTTGTTGGTCTTCTTCCATGCCCGCCAGCCGCTCGACCAGCCACGCGAGGTGCTCGGCCGCGTCGGGCTTGGCCACCGACAGCGCCCCCCGCGACATCTGCAGCGCACCGTCGGGGTTGGCGAGCACCGCAAGGATCGCCTCGGAGAGGCTCTCGACGGTGAGCTTGCTCTCGGGGATGCGGATGGCCGCGCCCGCGTCCACCAGCCCCTGCGCGTTCACCGTCTGGTGGTCCCCCGCCGCCACCGCGTAGGGGATCAGGATAGACGGACGCCCGATCACCGAGATATCCGCGACCGATGACGCCCCCGAGCGCGAGATCACCAGCTGCGCCTCGGACATACGGGCGGGGATGTCGTGGAAGAACGGCTGCACCTCCGCGTCGATCCCATGCTCATAGTAGTACTTGGTGACGCGTTCGCCATCCTCGTCGCGCGCCTGCTGCGAGATCCGGAGGTTGCGCAGGATGTCCATGGGCAGGCGCTCGATCGCGGGCGGCACCACGTCCGAGAGGATGCGCGCGCCCTGGCTGCCGCCGATCACGAGGATCGACATCGGGTAATCGCCGGGCACGATGTAGCCCGCGCCCGCCCGCTCCTGCACCGCCATGCGCACCGGGTTGCCGGTGTGCACGCCCTCGACACCTTCGGGCAGCGTGGTGGGCCAGGTGCCGCAGGCGAAGAGATCGACCTTCCTGGCAAAGATCTCGTTGACCTTGCCGGGCACGCCGTTCTGTTCGTGGATCATGCGCGGCAGCTTCATCAGCGTCGCGGCCCCGAGCGCAGGGATCGACGGGTAGCCGCCGAAGCCCACCACCACGTCGGGCCGGTCCCTGCGGAAGCGCCGCATGGTCGAGAGCACGCCCGAGGCCACGCGGAACGGCACCCCGAGCTTGGCCAGCGCACCGCCACGGGCGAAGGTGGCCGAGTTCACCTGCTCGATCTCGGTGCTGTGCGGGAAGCCGCCGGTGTAGCGGGCACCGCGCGCGTCGGTCGAGAGCTTCACCCGCCAGCCGCGCCGCAGCATGATCTCCGCCAGCGCCTGCGCCGGGAACATGTGCCCGCCGGTGCCGCCGGCGGCGATGACAAGAAGGGGGCGCCGAAACCGTTCTGCCATACCCCGTAATCTCCCTTCCTGCCCTGTCCGGACCGTTCCGGCCCGGTTCTGTCGCTGCGCACCCGGCCCGACCAAGCGGTCGCGGCGATGCGCGGTGTTCTGCCTCTCCCGGCGGCAGCGGCGCCTGCCGCCCCGCCGGATCGGGGCTCCTTATCGCAGCCGCCCCGGGGCGTGAACCCTGACGGGACGGCGGCGGCCGTCAGCGCGACCGTGCGCGCAGGATTTCGCCGATCTCGCCCTGCGGGCGCGAGCGGGTGAAGGCCAGCAGCATGCCGACGGCGATGCCGCCCGCGATCAGCGACGAGCCGCCGTAGCTCACGAAGGGCAGCGTCATGCCCTTGGCCGGCAGCAGCCGCACCGCCACGCCCATGTTGATCATCGCCTGCACGCCGAACATGGCGGCAAGGCCGGTGCCGGCGAGGCGGATGAAGGGATCGCGCTCGCGGATCAGCCGCAGGAACGAGCGCACGACCACGACCGTGTAGAGCGCGATGATCAGCAGCACGAGGACCAGGCCGTATTCCTCGGCCGCGACCGCGATGATGAAATCGGTATGGGCGTCGGGCAGCGACCATTTCACCGTGCCCTCGCCGACGCCGACGCCGAAGAAGCCGCCCTCCTGGATGGCGTTGGTGGCGTAGCCGAGCTGGGTGCGCGGGTCCACGTCCGGGGTGAGGAAACCGTCGATGCGGCGGGCGAAGTGCTCGGAGCCGTTGTAGGCGACCATGCCGCCCAGCACCACGAGCCCGGCCAGCGCCACGAGCAGCAGCATCGGCGCACCGGCCACGAACCACATCACGCCCCAGCCGAAGAGCACGAGGCAGGCCTGCCCGAAGTCCGGCTGCAGCGCCAGCATCAGCACGATGCTCACCGTGAGGCCGAAGGACCAGAGCTTGCCCGGGGGGCCCCCGATCTCCTGGCTCGCGGCCATCATCCAGGCCGCCACGATGACGAACATGGGCTTGAGGAATTCCGACGGCTGCAGCGAGGCGAAGCCCAGCGAGTACCAGCGTACCGCGCCCTTGCCGAAGTCGGTGCCGAGGAAGGGCAGCCCCATCAGCGAGATGAAGGAGACGAGGAAGCCGATCACCGCCAGCCGCCGCACCACCGTGGGCGAGAGCATGGAGGTGATGAACATGGCGGTGAGCGCCAGCCCGCCGAAGAAGGCTTGGCGCTGCACGTAGTGGAAATGCGCGAAGCCGTTGCGCTCGGCCAGCGGCGGAGACGCGGCGAGCCCGAGCAGGATGCCGATGCCGAACAGCATCAGGATGCAGGGCAACGCCCACCTGTCGACCGTCCGCCACCATTTGGGTAGGACGGGTTCTCCGTCGCGCACGGAAACAAAGCCGTAAACCATTTCCGTCATGGGATCACCGCTCGTGTGGGCCGCATCGCGACCTCTTTGCCTGTGGATGCCCGGATTTTCCGGGTCGTTGCCGCAACGGTAGCAAAGCGCGGGGGCTTTGGGAAGGCTGCCGTGCGCCCTGTCCCGGCCGCAGAGGGGGCGCTGCCCCCGTCTCCTGACGGAGACTCCCCCGGGATATTTTGGGCCATTGGAAACCCGGGCGCGGCGCCCTGTCTTCCAATGGCATCAAATATCCCCGCCGGAGGCATCCCGAACGACAGGGGCCGGGCGCGGGGATCGGGCAAAGGTGGGACTTGCGTCGCGCGCCGCTTCGTGGTCCTGAGCGGGAATGCAGGTCGAGACGCTGATCCTCGGAGCCGGTGCCGCCGGCATGATGTGTGCCGCCCATACGGGCCCCGGCACGCTGGTGGTGGACCATGCCCGCGCACCGGGCGAGAAGATCCGGATCTCGGGCGGCGGCCGCTGCAACTTCACCAACCTCGGCGTCGAGCCCGGCTGTTTCCTGTCCGGCAACCCGCATTTCGCCAAGTCGGCGCTGGCGCGCTACACCCAGTGGGACTTTCTCGACCTCGTCGGGCGCCACGGCATCGCCTGGCACGAGAAGACGCTGGGCCAGCTGTTCTGCGACGGCAAGGCCACGCAGATCGTCGCCATGCTGATGCGCGAGATGGAGGTGGCGGGGGCCGAGCTCTGGCTCGGCACGTCCCTCACCGAGCTGAGCCACGACGGCGAGCGGTTCGTGGCGCGGCTGACGCGAGAGGGGGCCCCGCGCGAGGTCTCGGCGCGCAACCTCGTGCTGGCCACCGGCGGCAAGTCGATCCCCAAGATGGGCGCGACCGGCCTCGCCTACGACATCGCCACACAGTTCGGGCTGGCCATCGTGCCGACGCGCGCGGGCCTCGTGCCCTTCACCTTCCCGGAGGGGCGCTTCGCCGCGCTCTCGGGCCTGTCGCTGCCGGTGCGCGCCAGCGCGGACGGCGCCAGCTTCGACGAAGCCATGCTCTTCACCCACCGCGGGCTCTCGGGCCCCGCCATGCTGCAGGTCTCGAGCTACTGGCGCGAGGGCGAGCCGATCCTGGTCGACCTCTCGCCCGCGCGGGATCTCGCCGAGGCGCTGCGCGGCGCCCGGGCCACGGCGGGGCGCCGCGCGCTGTCGACCGTGCTCGGGCAGTGGCTGCCGTCGAAGCTCCTCGCCCATCTCGGCGAGACGCTCGGGCTTTCGGGCAACCTCGCGGACCTGCCCGACCGGCGCCTTCTGGCGCTCGCTGATGCGCTGCACGGCTGGGAGCTGCGGCCCCAGGGCACCGAGGGCTGGCGCACCGCCGAGGTCACGCTGGGCGGCATCGACACCGCGGAGCTCTCGTCCAAGACCTTCGAGGCCAAGGCCCTGCCCGGGCTCTTCGCCATCGGCGAGGCAGTGGACGTGACGGGCTGGCTCGGCGGCTACAACTTCCAGTGGGCGTGGTCATCGGGTGTCGCGTGCGGGCGGGCGATCGCCGCCCGGCGCGGCGGGACTTGAATTCGCAACCGAGTCGTTACACCTTCGTCATCCAGGCGTCACGGAGACGAAACAGATGGCCTTTGCCGACAGCCCCACGCTGCATCCCGCCAACTGGGTGCGGGACATCCGCGCGCAGGTGCCGCGGAAGGCGCTGCGCGATCTGTGGAACCAGCTGCGCTACGGCGCCGACGCCCCGCGTTCGGATGAGTGCATCTATCTCGATCCCTGCGACATCACCGATTCCTACGACCGCCGCCTGACCGGCCGCGCGCTGCGGCGCAACCACAGCGGCATGGTGCTGGGCGGCGACTGGGACACCCACCGCTCGCGCTTTGGCGAGACCATCAAGTCGGTGAGCGCCCGGATGCACTACGTGGACGGCCTGCCCTGGGAGGAGACGCCGCTCTTTGACCGCATGCTGCGCGAGGTCGCCGAGGGCAAACGCCCGGACGGCTGCAACAGCCGCGAGGACGTCGAGCACCGCTACGAGGCGCTCGACCGCATCTTCGAGGAAACCGCGCGGCGCGGGCGCCTGCTGACGCAGGCCGAACTTCCGGATTACTTCCGCCGCGAGCACGGCGGCATCCTCGTGCACATCGACCGCGACGGCCGCCCCCTGCGCGCCAGCGGCGGCATGCACCGGCTCGCCATCGCGCAGATCCTGAAGCTGCCCGAGATCCCGGCCCAGCTTGGCGTCGTGCATGCCGATGCGCTGCGCAAGGGTCTGCTGCCCCCGCTGCGGCAACAGCGCCGGGGCTGAGCGCCCCGCACCCGGCTTCCCGATGTCCCCACGGGCAGAGGGCTTCAGCCCCCCAGCCCGGCGCGCA
>NZ_JAATOS010000169.1:0-8086 GCF_011806505.1 Salipiger sp. HF18
GCCGATCATCGCCAACGGCGCATCCGACTCGGCGGCGCTCGACGCGGTGTTCGAGGTGCTGGTCCGCGCCGGCCGCAACGCGCCCATGGCCAAAACCATGCTGATCCCGGAATCGTGGTCCAAGCAGGCGGTCGAGCTGCCGCAGGCATGGCGCGACATGTATTCCTACGTGAACTCGGTGATGGAGCCGTGGGACGGCCCCGCAGCACTTGCCATGACCGACGGCCGCTGGGTCTGCGGCGGGCTCGACCGCAACGGCCTGCGCCCGATGCGCTACGTCGTCACCGGCGACGGCCTGCTGATCGCGGGTTCCGAGGCGGGCATGGTGCCGGTCGAGGAAGGCTCCGTGCGCGAAAAGGGCGCGCTTGGACCGGGCCAGCTCATCGCAGTCGACATGGAAGAGGGCAAGCTCTACCACGACACCGACATCAAGAACCGCCTCGCGGCCTCGCAGCCGTTCGGCGAGTGGGTCGGCAAGATCACCGATCTTGACGAGGCGCTGGCCGGCATCACCGAGAAGCCGCTGTTCACCGCAGGTGAGCTGCGCAAGCGCCAGATCGCGGCGGGCTACACCATCGAGGAGCTCGAGCAGGTGCTCGCGCCGATGGCCGAGGACGGCAAGGAGGCGCTGGCCTCGATGGGCGACGACACCCCGTCGGCGGTCCTGTCGAAGAAGTATCGCCCGCTGTCGCACTTCTTCCGCCAGAACTTCAGCCAGGTGACCAACCCGCCGATCGACAGCCTCCGGGAATACCGGGTGATGTCGCTCAAGACGCGCTTCGGCAACCTGAAGAACGTGCTCGACGAATCTTCGTCGCAGACCGAGATCCTCGTGCTCGAGAGCCCGTTCGTGGCCAACGCGCAGTTCGCGGAGCTGGTGGAGCACTTCAACGCGCAGCTGGTCGAGATCGACTGCACCTTCCCCACCGACGCCGGCGAAGGGGCGCTGCGTGACGGCCTCGCCCGGATCCGGGCCGAGGCCGAGGACGCCGTGCGTTCGGGCGGCGGGCACATCGTGCTCACCGACCAGCACCAGTCCGAAGAGCGCATCGCCATGCCGATGATCCTCGCGACCAGCGCCGTGCACTCGTGGCTGACCAAGAAGGGCCTGCGGACGTTCTGCTCGCTCGGCGTGCGCTCGGCCGAGTGTATCGACCCGCATTACTTCGCGGTGCTGGTGGGCTGCGGCGCGACCATCGTGAACCCCTACCTCGCGCTCGACAGCCTTGCCGACCGCATCGACCGCGGCCTGCTCGAGGGCTCGCTCACCGAGAACGTCACGCGCTACCGCGAGGCCATCGACCAGGGTCTGCTGAAGATCATGGCCAAGATGGGCATCTCGGTGATCTCGTCCTACCGCGGCGGCCTCAACTTCGAGGCCGTGGGCCTGTCGCGCGCCATGTGTGCCGAGTACTTCCCCGGCATGCTCTCGCGCATCTCCGGCATCGGTGTGCACGGCATCCAGCAGAAGGCCGAGGAGATCCACAAGCTAGGCTTCCGCGGCGGCCGCGACGTGCTGCCGATCGGCGGCTTCTACAAGGCACGCAAGTCCGGCGAGACCCACGCCTGGGGCGCGCAGACTATGCACCTCATGCAGGCGGCCTGCAACAAGGCCTCCTACGAGCTGTGGAAGACCTATTCCAAGGCGATGCGGGCCAACCCGCCGATCCACCTGCGCGACCTGCTGGACGTGAAGCCCATCGGCAAGCCCATCCCCATCGAGGAAGTCGAGTCGATCACCTCGATCCGCAAGCGCTTCGTCACGCCGGGCATGTCGCTGGGGGCGCTCTCGCCCGAGGCGCACAAGACGCTCAACGTCGCGATGAACCGCATCGGCGCCAAGTCGGACTCCGGCGAGGGTGGCGAGGATCCGGCACATTTCGTGCCCGAGCCCAACGGCGACAACCCGTCGGCGAAGATCAAGCAGGTGGCCTCGGGGCGTTTCGGCGTCACCGCCGAGTACCTCAACCACTGCGAAGAGCTCGAGATCAAGGTCGCACAGGGCGCCAAGCCCGGTGAGGGCGGCCAGCTTCCGGGCATGAAGGTCACCGACCTGATCGCCCGCCTGCGCCACTCGACCAAGGGCGTGACGCTGATCTCGCCGCCGCCGCACCACGACATCTACTCGATCGAGGACCTTGCGCAGCTGATCTACGATCTCAAGCAGATCAACCCGCGCTGCAAGGTGACGGTGAAGCTGGTGGCGTCCTCGGGCGTCGGCACCATCGCGGCGGGCGTGGCCAAGGCCAAGGCCGACATCATCCTGATCTCGGGCCACAACGGCGGCACGGGCGCCTCGCCGGCGACCTCGATCAAGCACGCAGGTCTGCCGTGGGAGATGGGTCTCACCGAGGCGCATCAGGTGCTGGCGATGAACAAGCTGCGTGACCGCGTCACGCTTCGTACCGATGGTGGCCTGCGCACCGGCCGCGACATCGTCATGGCCGCCATGATGGGCGCCGAGGAGTTCGGCATCGGCACCGCCGCGCTGATCGCCATGGGCTGCATCATGGTCCGCCAGTGCCAGTCGAACACCTGCCCGGTGGGCGTCTGCACCCAGGACGAGGCGCTGCGCGGCAAGTTCACCGGCAACGCCGACAAGGTGGTGAACCTCATCACCTTCTACGCCACCGAGGTGCGCGAGATCCTCGCCTCCATCGGCGCGCGCAGCCTGAACGACGTGATCGGCCGTGCCGACCTGCTGCGCCAGGTCTCGCGGGGCGCCGAGCATCTGGACGACCTCGACCTCAACCCGCTTCTGATCCGCGTGGATGGGGCCGACGACATCGTCTACGACCGCAACAAGGACCGGAACCCGGTGCTCGACACGCTCGACGCCGAGATCGTCCGCGACGGTCACCGCTTCCTGCAGGACGGCGAGAAGATGCAGCTCTCCTACGCGGTGCAGAACACGCACCGGACCGTGGGCACGCGGACCTCGTCGCACATCGTGTCGAAATTCGGGATGCGCAATGCGCTGCAGCCCGACCACCTGCACGTCAAGCTGACCGGCAGCGCCGGCCAGTCGCTGGGCGCCTTCGCGGCACCGGGGCTCAAGATCGAGGTCTCGGGCGATGCCAACGACTACGTCGGCAAGGGCCTGTCGGGCGGCATGATCGTGGTGCGGCCGCCGATGATGTCGCCGCTCAAGGCGGATGACAACACCATCATCGGCAACACCGTGCTCTACGGTGCGACCGACGGCTACCTCTTCGCGGCGGGCCGCGCGGGCGAACGCTTCGCGGTGCGGAATTCCGGCGCCAAGGTGGTGGTCGAGGGCTGCGGCTCGAACGGGTGCGAGTACATGACCGGCGGCGTGGCGGTGATCCTTGGCCCGATCGGCGCCAACTTCGGCGCCGGCATGACCGGCGGCATGGCCTATCTCTACGACCCCAAGGGCGAGGCGACCGACATGATGAACATGGAAAGCCTCGTGAGCTGCCCGGTGTCGGAAGGCCATTGGGAAGACGAGGTGAAGGGCCTGATCGAGCGTCACGTCGCCGAGACCAAGAGCCGCAAGGGTCAGGACATCCTGCAGCACTGGGAGCTCGAGAAGGGCCACTTCGTGCAGGTCTGCCCGAAAGAGATGCTCAACAAGCTCGCCCACCCGCTGGGCATCGAGTCAGACATCGCCGTGCCCGCCGAGTGATCCGGCCGGCAACCGCAGGAAACAAGGCGCCCGGGATGATAATCCCGGGCGTTCTCTTTTGTAGCTGCCGAAAATCCATGCTATGGAAACGCCGAGCATCCTGTTTGGAAACTTACTTGGCAGATACGCGCTCACGCATCTGTGATGATGATGTTTAAGGTTGAGCTTCCTCAGCTTTAATGTGCTAATTATACTTGTTGATACACTTATAGGTAGTGGTTGGTGGCATAGTTGCCCGGAATATTGGGCTCAATCATCCCAGAAGGGTTGACCTCGATATGGAGATCCTGCGCCTAAGCGACCTTGCGTTGCTGGCATCGGAAGACAGGTATTCGCTGCAGGCGACCGTGGACGTCGCCGTGCAGTTGCTTCGCGTTCCCGTAGCCCTTGTGACCGTCATCGACACCGCGAAGGACCGTCAGGTCTTTGTCGCGGACCGCGGCCTTGCCGAGCCCTATGACAAGATGCACGAAACGCCGCTTGACCTGTCGGTGTGCAGCCACGTGCTGACCTACCCCGAACCCCTGGTGATCGAGGACGTGCTCGAGGATCCGCGCTACAAGAATCACCCCGGCTTTGCCGAACTCGGGATTCGCGCCTATCTCGGCTACCCGATCTACGGCCCCTTCGACACGCCCTTCGCCGTGCTCTGCGTCGGCGACACCGTCCCCCGGACCTGGGAAGAGCGGGACATGCACATCATGTCCTACCTGGCCCGGCAAACGACGCGCTACATGCAGCGCAAGGCACAGAACATTCTCGAACGTGACGGTATTTCCCAACTTCACGTCTTGATCGATTGACGCACCGCCCCGCCCGGGCGGTGCGTCTGATGTATGGCCGGGCTCCGCGCCCCTCATCGTGGAGCCCGGTCGTCCGTCAAGCCCGGCCACGGCGTCGCATCACCCCAGTACACACGATGCGAACGTCCCGGTAACAGCGAGATTCGCCGGAACTCCTTAATAAATGGTTACCTCTTTGCCGCCCCTTCCGGCGCGACAAACGCGATGCATCCGCGCCACAGGTCGGGGCGCCGTTTCGCAGGAAATCCGCGGCAGAAGGCCCCGCCCGAAGATCCCCGAACCGCAAGAACGCCCCTCCCCCGCGCGCAGGTTCTTTTCCGCGGCGATGGGCTGTGCGAATACTGACGACATGGCACGCACGAGCAGAAAGAAGCAGACAAAAGCGGGCAAGACCAAGGATCTCCGGACAGCCGTCGCGGAGCCGCTCCGGCGCGCCAACCCGGTGCGCTGGCTGACCCGCATGGCGCTGCGCGCCGCGCTCGCGCTGCTTGCCGCGGGCTTCGTGCTGGTGCTGGCCTACAAGGTGCTCAACCCGCCCACCACCTACACCATGTGGTCCGAGGGCCGCCGGCTCGGCGGGCCGGTGGACTACGACTGGGTGGATGCCGAGGAAATGGCACCGGTGATGCTGCGCTCGGTCGTGGCGGCCGAGGACGCGAACTTCTGCACCCACTGGGGCTTCGACATGCGCGCCATCCGGGCCGCCATCGCCGAGGGCAGCAACCGCGGCGCCTCGACCATCAGCCAGCAGACCGTGAAGAACGCCTATCTCTGGCAGGGCCGCAACTGGCTGCGCAAGGCACTCGAGGCCGGGGTCACGCCGCTGGTCGAGGCGGTGTGGTCGAAGAAGCGGATCCTCGAGGTCTATCTCAACATCGCCGAGTTCGACGAGGGCGTGTTCGGCGTCGAGGCCGCCGCCGAGCATTACTTCGGCGTCTCCGCGAAGAACCTCAGCGCCACGCAGGCGGCGCGGCTGGCGGCCATCCTGCCCGACCCAAAGGACCGCTCGGCCTCGCGCCCCTCGGCCTTTGTCGAGCGCCGTGCGTCGCAGATCCGCGACGGGGCGGCCACCATCGCCCGCGACGGGCGGGCGGACTGTTTCGAGTAAGCTCTGAGAGGGTCAGTCGCTGAGCGCGCGCGCGGCCTCGACCGCGAGCGGGGCAAAGCGCTTGCGGAACTCGGTCGGCGACCAGTCCCCCAGCGATCCGGCGATGTGCACCGCCCCCACCGGCATGCCCGACTTGTCGCAGACCGCCGCCGCCAGAGCCAGTTCGCCGATCAGCGTCTCCTCGGCGGCGAAGCAGTAGCCGTCCTGCCGGACCTCGGCGATGATTTCCCAGATCTCCTCGGGCTTGCAGCGCGACTTCGGCGTCGAGGGCGTCAGGTCCGAAAGTTCGAGGATGTCGGCGATCTCGGCGTCGGGCAGATGCGCCATGCAGGCCCGCCCGCCGGAGGTCAGGAAGGTCGGCTTCCTCCGCCCGGTGAGCGTGGCGTAGAAGGTCTCGCGCTTGCTCTGCATCCGGATGCCGTAGATGACCTCGAGCCGCTTGATCCGGTGGCGCGCGTCGAAGAGGCTCAGGTCCACCCGCTCGCCGCTGATCTTGCGCAGGTCGGTGAGCACCGGCGTCGCGCGCTCGATCAGGGGGTTGCAGCGCATGTAGTCGAAGCTGCGCTCGAGGATGCGGCGGCCGGGCACCAGCCGCCCCTGCTCGGTCTTCTCGAGATAGCCCAGCACGAGGAAGGTCTGCGCGATGCGCTGCACCGAGCTCTTGTTCTCGCCGGTAATGGCGGCGATCTCGCCCAGCGACATCGGCGTGGGGTTCTCGGCGAAGACCGACAGCACGTCCATCGCCCGCGCCACGGACTTGAGGAAGAGACGCTCGTCGACCTCGGTATCGGTGCGCGGGAAGGCGCGGTCGATTTCCGGGACCGTGGTCTCCTGCGGGCGATTCACGTCCTGATCCAAGCTGTCACCATCCACTGCGGCCGGTCCCGGGGTCGGCGAGACAAGGGCCGGGAAAGAGGTTCCCCCTGAATATCAACCGCGCCGCGCCGTTGGAAGTCCCGGCGCGCACCTCCTCCCCCGGGATCATGCCGCCCTCTCTCAGCTGCCGGAGGCGGGCAGCAGGCGGATGACCTGCGCCGTCGCCTCCTCGACCGCGGCGTCACTATAGAGGAAGGGCACATACTCGCCCCTGGCCCAGTGCGGCGCGAGATCGTCGTAATGCGGCGAGCGGCGGTCGCCCGATTGCCCGGGCGCATTGATGAAGACGCTCTCGTCCCAGTTGCCCACGTCCATGACGATGCGCACCGAGGCCCCCATGGTCACGCGGAAGTCGGAGGTGCGGTAGGCGGCGTGCATCACCGTCGAGGCGCTGCCGCCCTTGGCGAGCGGCCCGATGTCGTGGCTCTTGCGCCACGCCTCGCCCGCCACGGGGCCGAGCGGATGCTCGAAGAAGCCGTGGTGCAGATCGCCCCAGCGCCATTCGGAGGCGTCTTCGCCGAGAGTCGCGACCAGCGCGGCATGGGCGGAGGCCAGCGTCTCGAGAAGCAGTGCGTCGCGGGCCGCCGCGGGCGCCTCGCCAAAGGCCGCGCCCGGGGTTTCCAGCGCCTTCAGGATACCCTCCACGTCGCCGGGCTCCATCAGCGGGCGCAGCCTGGGGTCGGGCACGAAGAGCGCGAAGAGCGCCGGCTTCAGGTGCCGCGCGTACCAGTATTCGCAGAGCGCCGCGCCGGCAGAGTCAGCGGTCGCCATGCCATCCCAGCCCGCGATCATCGCCAGCGCCTCCCCGGTGGCGCCTTCGGCCGAGAGCGGCGCCAGAAGCGCCCGCAGGCGCAGCCCGGGCTCGGTCATGACGTCGGTCTGCAGCGCGATGGACTGGGCGATGCCGTGGCTGCCGGGCGCTTCCGAGCCCAGCACGTCCGCGATACGGCGGGCGCGGCTGGCCTCGAGCCACTCAAAGCCCACGCGGTTGGCCTCGTGATCCCAATCCTCGGGCAGGTTGGCCTCGTTGGCGGAATAGACGTAGCCGCAGGTCGGGTTCACCGTCAGTGGCATGGTGTCGAGCGGCACGAACCCGTCCCACTCGAACCGCCCGTCACCCGGCACCGGAAGCAGCCCGTCCCAGTTGTGACGCACCGGGATCATGCCATAGGGCATCCACGCGATGGTGCCTGAGGTGTCGGCGTAGAGGTGGTTCAGGGACGGCGTGCCGAATCGAGCGATCGCAGCGCGGAACCCGTCGAGGGTCGTTGCCCGCATCGACGAGAGCCCGGCGAGATAGGCCGCGGAGCCCGGCTCGAACCAGACCGAGCGCAGGGCGAAGACGAGGTTGCGCTCAGGATCCTGCCAGAGCGCCGGCCCGTGCCTGGTGAAGCGCAGCACCCGCGTCTCTGGCGCGCCGTCGCGCAGCGGGAAGCTTTCCTCGACCAGTTCCATGTCGGTCCATTCGCCGTCACAGAGATAGCGGTCGGGATTCGCCGGGTCGGTCTCGTAGAGGTAGATGTCCTCCTGGTCTGCGCTGAAGATGGTCTGGCTGAAGGCGATGATGCCGTTGTGCCCGAGCGAGATCCCCGGCGCCGAGGGCTCCCCTGCCCCGATCACGTCGAACTCGGGCGTCTTCAGGTGCACCGC